>JAEUHO010000083.1 GCA_016795345.1 Planctomycetia bacterium
CGTCGTCGGCCCTGCGTCCGGGCACCGCCGTCCACCCGCTGTGGATGGGCACGCTCGGCGCGACCCCGCTCGACACGCTGCTCGCCGGCGCGTTCTCCGTCGCCGTCCTGTTCCGGCGCACGCTGGCCCGTCGCTTCCCGCGCGCCTACCCCGCCGCCGCGCTCCTCGTGGCGGCCGTCGTCGTCGAGACGTGCGTCGTCGCGCTCGTCCGCCACGCCGTCGCGGTGTCCGACGGGGCCCTCATCGCCACGCGGCTCACGGTGCCGTTCGCGTTCGTCGGCCTCGCGATCGTCGTCGGGTTCGCGATCGCCGTGCACCGCCCGCTCGCGCCCCGGCCGTCGGGCCTGGCGTTCGTCGCCCGCTGCGGCGCCGTCGCGGCGGCCGGCATCGCCCTCCTCGCGCTCGAGATCGCGGCCATCGGCGCGACGGACTACCGCGCCCCCGCCGACGTCGCCGTCGTCCTCGGCTCCAAGGTCCACCCCGACGGCACGCCGTCCGGGTCGTTGATCGACCGCACGCACACCGCCTGCGACCTCTACCGCGCCGGCCTCGTCCACACGATCGTGCTCTCGGGCGGGCGCACGCCGGGCCTGCCGGTCAGCGAACCCGAGGCCATGGCCGCGTTGTGCCGGGCCGAAGGCGTGCCCGACAGCGCCCTCGTCCTCGACCCGACGGGCACGAACTCCGCCGCGAGCATGCACACCGCCGCGGACCTCGCCCGCCGCCACGGCTGGCGGCGGGTCCTCGTCGTGAGCCACGACTACCACCTCGCGCGCCTGCGCCTCCTCGCCGCCCGCGAGGGCCTCGAGATCCGCACCGTGCCCGCCCACGAGACGTTCACCTCGGGCTGGAAGGCCGTCGCGTTCCCGCGCGAGGTCGCCGCCTACGCGGCCGCCTGGGTCCTCGGCGACGTCCTCTGACGCACGCCGTCAGCCGAATGCGCGGCGGACGGCGGCGGGCAGCGCCTCCTCGGCCTTCGCGCGCACCGGCGTGACGCCGAACGGCGGCGGATGGTCGCCCGGGTCGATCGACAGCACGGGCGCCCGCGCCACCCGCGCGGCCCGCAGGAACGCGTCCGTCGCCCCCACCGAGAACGACGTCCCGACGAACAGCACCGCCGTCGCGTCCATCGCGAAGTCGAGCGCGACGTCGAATGCGTAGCTCGCGTGCGACGCGTACGACTCGTCGAACCACAACACGTGCTGCCGCAGGAGGTCGCCGCACGCCGGGCACCGCGGCAGCGTCGCCTCCCTGGGGTCGGCGAGGAATCGCGCGATCTCCGCCTCGGGCCGCGCGATCGACCCCGTCGGCGCCGCGTGCTCGCACCCGCGCCGCACGCACCGCACGCGGTCCGCGCTCCCGTGCACCTTCACGAGCGCCTTCGAGCCCGCGCGCTCGTGGAGCGTGTCCACGTTCTGCGTCACGAGCAGGAACGGCGTCCCTCGGGCCGCGAGGGCCCGCTCGAGCGCCACCAGCGCCTCGTGCGCCGGGTTCGGCCGCGCGGGCAGCACCGACGCGAACCGGTCGAGGTACCACCGCCACGAGCCCACGGGGTCCTCCTCGAAGAACCCGTACGTCCCGAGCTCGGTGACGTCGCGGTTCCAGATCGCGTCGCGGTCGGTGCCGCGGACCGTCGGGATCCCGCTCGCGTGGCTGACGCCCGCCCCCGTCACGACGAGCAGCCCCCCGCGCGCGGCGGGGCCGGTGAAGAGGTCCGCGAGGGCGGCGACCGGGTCCATCGACGCACCCTACCGCACCGGTCGCGCGCCGTCAGCGCCTCGACCGCGAGGCCCGGGCCGCCTCGATCGCGGCGACCGCCGCGTCCACGCGCGCCTCGAGGTCGCGCGGCGCGTCGCCGCCGTACCGCGCGCCCTGCCACGCCTCGACCAGGGCCGCGACGCGGTCCGCCGCGTCGGGCGCGACGCCGCGCGCGCCGAGCCGCGCCGCGAGCCCGGGCCCGATCACCGACCACGGGTTCGTGCCGAGGTGCGCCGCCAGCACGGCGAGGAAGGCCTCGAGCCCTCCCTCGGCCGGCGCCGCGCGGAACGCCGCGATCGCGACGTGTACCGGGTCCGCGGCCTCCGTCCGACGCGCGGCCCGCCGCCGCCCGACGACGAATGCCACCACCGCCGCGGCCGCCGCCGCCGCCCAGGCCCACGCCGGCACCGCCGACGGCGACCGGGCCTCGCGGTCCCGCGCACCCTCCGCGCCCCGGACGGTCAGCGGCAGCGGCGCCGTGCTCGCCACGCGGTACCCCGCAGGCGGCTCGGGGTCGAAGTAGGCGAACACGAGCGCGGGGAACGCCGCGACGTCGGCCCGCGTCGCCGCGACCTCGACGATCGCGGTCCGCGTGTCGTCGGTCGCCGACTCGAGCGAACCGTACACGTGGAAGCCGTCGAGCGCCGGCACGCGCAGCCCCGGGACGCGCGCGAGGTTCCCCGGCCCGCGGACCGTCCACGTGACGCGGAAGGCCCGGCCGACGTCGATCGCCGTCGCGTCGGTCGAGGCCGTCGCGGTGAAGCGGCCGATGGCGCCGCCGAACCCGTCCGGGCGGCCCTCGACCGGCAGGTCGCGCACGTCGAGCGCGAGCGCGGGCCCGCTCACCGCGACGTCGCGGCGGTCCACGGGCACGCGTCCGTGGAGGAGGTCGTCGTGGAAGCGCGTGGCCGCCGCGAACCGCAGCGTCGGCGGCGCGGCCGTGAGCGGGCCCGCCGCGTCGGCGACGACGCGCCGCTCGACCTCGAAGACCGCGCACCGCACGCCGTCGCGGACCTCGTCGGCCGCGCGGGTCACGGGCACGGGCGCGTCGTTGAGCGCGAGCGTCGGTCCCGAGGTCCCGGGCGCGGTCGGGCTCGAAACGACCGCGAGGCCCGGTCGCTCGCGCAGGCTCGGCGCCTCGACGTGCAGCGGCAGGTCGAGGCGCTGCCGGACCAGCGGGACGAGGCGGTCCGGCACCCACGCGGCGTCCACGCCGACGCGGACACGCAGCGGCACGACTTCGCCCACGTACACCACGGGCCGCGGTGCGACGACCTCGACGAACGCGCGCGGCGTCGCAGGGTCGTCCGCGTGCGCGGGACGGCCCGCGGGGCACGTCGCGAGCGCGAGCCCGAGGCCGAGCGCGAGGCCGAGTCGAAGGAGGGCGGGGCGGCGCGGGGTCACCAGTCGTCCCCCGCGCCGGCGGGCGGCGGCGTCGTGCGCGCGCGGCGGATCGCGCGCTTCTCCTGCTCCTTGCGGCGCAGCACCTCGAGCAACCCGCGCACGTCGGCGGCCGGCAGGTCGGTCGTCACGATGGGGCTCGGCGGCGCGGCGGGCGGCGGGGTCGGCGGCGGGACGGGCGGCTTCGGCAGCGGCGGGACGTCCGTCTCGGGCGCGTCGGTCGGCGGCGGCTGGCCGGGCCCCGGCGGCGGCGGGCGCGAGCCGTCGCGTTTG
>JAEUHO010000086.1 GCA_016795345.1 Planctomycetia bacterium
ACGCGCGCGGCGCCGCGGGCGCGCTCCTCGAGCCGCGCGCACCCGACCGGCGCGTCGAGGGCCGCGTCCACGACCGCGCGCTCGTCGGCGACGCCCTCCGACCGCGGCGGCTCGACCACCTCGACGGCCGCGCCCGCGGGCAGCGTCACCGTCACGCGGCCCGGGCCGTACGCCAGCTCGACGTCCATGCCCTCACGGTACCCCGGCCGCCGTCGCGACCGGTGTCGTTCCGCAGCGGGGGCCGGGGCGCGGACGACGACCCGACGGCACGCGAGGCCCGGTGGCCGTTCCGGCCGCGCGACCCGGACGGCCGCGGTCAGCGACCGGCGGGGCGCAGCGTCGCGGGCGCGCGCTCGAGGAACCGGTGCGGGTTGCGCTCCGGGTGGTCGGCCCGCGAGGGCCCATGGCACGCGGCGCACATCGGCGTGCCGGCCACGGCGGCGTAGGGCGACGCGAGGTAGTACGTCATGCGCCCGATGGTCACGTCGAACACGACGAGGTCCTCGACGCGCGTGAACCCGACGTCCGTCGCCTCGGACTTGCCGTCCGCGGGGACGACGACGAAGCCCTTCTCGGCCTGGCCGGCGTCGTTGCGGCGCAGCACCGCCACCGCGCCGTCGCCCTGCTCGCGGCAGCCCTCGACCGAGACCTCGCCGCTCGCCACGAGCGGGAAGCGGTGGGGGCTCGCGGGCCCGTCGTCGCACGTCCCGCCGGGCCTCGCGTCGGCGGGCATCACGCCGACCTTGGCGTCGCGGTAGGCCTCGGCCGCCGCCTTCACCGGGTCGAAGACGGCCTCCGACGTCGGGACGTGGTCGGTCGACGCCCACCAGAGGCTGCCGAACGCGACCGCGGCCAGCGTGGCGGCCACCGCCATCACGCGGCGGCGCGTGCGGCGGGCGTCGCCCGCGCCCGTCGACGGGAACCCCGCCGCGCGGTCCGCCGCGAGGGCCCGCCGGACGCGCGCCTCCAGCAGGTCCGACGGCCGCACCGCGGCCGCGGGGGCCGCGGCGCGCACCACCGCGAGGAAGCGCCCGTCGGCGTCGACGCGGGCCCGGGCCGCCGGGTCGCGGAGGAGGTCGGCGGCGCGCGCCGCCCGCTCCTCGGGCGAGCCCTCGCCGTCGAGGTACCGCGCCCGCTCGAGGGGGTTCGTGGTCCAGTCGGGGGTCGAGCCGTGGGTCATGGGGTTCCGGTCGTGGAGCCGGGCCGCCAGCCGGTCCGGCCGCCGGCGCGTCGCTCCATCCGTAGAACGAGGGCCTGCTTCAGCGATTCCCGGCCGCGGTGGATCCGGCTCATGACGGTGCCGGGGGGGACCCCCAGGATCCGGCCGATCTCCTGGTAGGGGAACCCGTCGATGTCGCGCAGGCGCACCGCCAGCCGGAACGGGTCCGGCACCTCGTCGAGCGCCGCGAGGACGTCCCCCGGTTCGACGCCCGGCGGGAGGTCGGCGGCGGGCTCCTCCGTCCGCGCGACCGCGAGGACCTCCATCTCCTCCTCCGGTTGGTACGACGGCCGGACCTTCGCCCGGCGGTGGCGGTCGATGTGCAGCCGCCGGAGGATGGTGAAGAGCCAGGCCTTCGCGTGGGTCCCGGGCTCGAACTGGTCGAACGACCGCTGGGCCCGGAGGAACGTCTCCTGGACGAGGTCCTCGGCGTCGGTCGCGTCCCGGGTCAACGACAGGGCGAACGCGTAGCAGTCGGGAAGGAGCGGCAGCGCGGTCCGTTCGAACTCGGTGGGGTCCGCGGCGTCCGGCACAGGCGCTCCGTGAGCCCCGCCGTGCACACGGGCTCAACTGGATCCTAACGCGCCCGGCCCGGGTTCCTTCCGGGCGGCCGCGCCTTCGTGCCCGCACGGGGCCCGCGTCGCGCGCGTGGCGGCACGGGGCCGTCGCGGTAGGGTGGACGGATGCGCAGCGTCGTCTCCGTGGGCGGCGTCGTCACCGACGCCGACCGGGCCGTCGTCCCGGTCCTCGATCGCGGCTTCCTCTACGGGGACTCCGTCTACGAGGTCTTCTGGTGGCACCGGGGGGCGCTGATCCAGGCCGCGGACCACTTCGCGCGCCTGCGCGCGTCCGCGCAGCGCATCTACATGGACGTCCCGTGGTCGGACGCGCGGGACGCGGACGAGATCCGCCGCACCGTCGAGGCGTCGGGCTGCCCGCCCGACGGCGACGCCTACGTGCGCCTCGTCCTCACGCGGGGCATCACGCCCATCGGCCTCAAGGTGGACGGCGCGCGCGACGGCGCCGTCGTCGTCGTGGTGCAGGACGCGCACCGTCCCGCGCCGGCGGAGTGGGCGCGCGGGCTGCGCGTCGCCGTCGTGGACCGGCTGCGCGTCGGCGCGTCGGCCCTCGACCCCGCCGCGAAGACCGGCAACTACATGAACAACCTGCTCGCGCTCCACGAGGCGCGCGCCCGCGGCGCGGACGACGCGATCCTCCTCAACGACCGCGCGCAGGTCACCGAGGCGAGCACGTCCAACGTCTACCGCGTGTTCCGCGGCGTGCTCGAGACGCCGCCGCTCGCGGCCGGCATCCTGCGCGGCACCACGCGCACGCGGATCCTGGCGCTCTGCGCGCGGCACGGCCTCGTCGCCCACGAACGCGACCTCGTCGCGTCCGACCTGCGCGACGCCGACGAGGTGTTCCTGTCGTCGTCCGTCCGCGGCGTGATCCCGGTGGTCGCGGTGGACGACGCGCCCGTCGGCCGCGGCGCGCCCGGGCCCGTCACGACGCAGGTGCACGCGTGGTTCGAGGCCGAGGCCGACGCGGAGGCGGAGCGGGCACGGGGTACGCGAGGCCCGGCGGCCGCCGCGGGGGGCGGGCGGTCCGCGTGACGCCCGCGCGCTCCACGACGCCCGGCCGCTGCCTCGCGGGGCTCGCGCTCGGCCTCGCGGTCGTCGTCGCCGCGGCGGTCGCGGTGCTGCCCCTCGGGCACCTGTTCGTCACGTCGCTGCGCGTGCACGAGGTCACGCTCGAGGGCGGGATCACGCACCGCGTCGCGGGCCACGTCACGCGCGCCGACGGCTTCGTGCGGTACAGCCTCGCGCCGGCCGACGACCCCGACGGCGAGCTGGTGCCCGTCCGCGAGCCCGAGGCCCGCGTGGTCGCGGAGGGCGACCGGTGGTCGCTGGCCCACTACGGCGACGTGCTGCGCTCCACGCGCACGCCGGGCCTCCTGCGCAACTCGTTCGTGCTGGCCGCCGGGACCGCGCTGCTCGCGCTCCTGCTCGGCCTCCCGATCGCGGCGGTCCTCGCGCGCGTCGCCTTCCGCGGCCGCCGGCTCCTGTCGGTCCTCCTCGCCGGGCCGCTCCTGCTGCCGCCGTTCTTCGCCGCCATGGGCGTGTCGACGTCGGTGGGCCACGTGCTCGCGTCGCTCGGGCTCTCCGGCGGCACGCTGCAGCTCGCCAACGCGATCGTGTGCCTCGCCGGGCTGCTCGCGCCCGTGCCCGCGCTGCTGGTCGGCCGCGCGCTCGCCGCCGTCCCCGCGGGGCTCGTGGACGCCGCGGTCCTCGCCGGCGGGCCCGGCGCCGCGCGGCGGGCCGTGGTCCTCCCCGCCGTGCGCCCCGCGATCGCGGCGTCCGCCGCGCTCGTCTTCGTCGTCGCGCTGACCGACTTCGCGGTGCCCGACCTCCTCGGCGTGTTCCTGCCGGACCGCGCGACGGCGGTGCACGTGTTCGCCACCGAGATCTTCCTGCAGTGGAACCGCAACGGCAACGTCGGGCGCGCGGTCGCCACGGGCGCGCCGTTCGTGATCCTCGTCGCGGTGCTGCTCGCGTTCGCGTTCGCGACGCTGCGGCGCGCGCCGGGCGGCGTCCTCGGCGGCGCGACGCGCGCGCGGCCGCGCGTCGCGTGGACCGGCGCGCGCGCGTGCCTGCCGTGGCTCGTCGCCGCGCCGGTGCTCTTCCTCGGGCTCGTGCTCCCCGTCGGGAGCGTGATGTCGTGGGGTTTCTCGCCCGGTCGCGTGATCCCGACGGTCCGCGAGACGGCGGGGCTGCTCGACGACACCGAGCGGTGGGTGCGCCTCGGGCTCCTCACCGCGTTCGTCGCCACGGCGGTCGCCGTGGCGCTGGCGCGCGCCGCGCTGCGCCGCGGGCCCGCGTGGCGCGGGGTCGCGGCGCTCGTGGGCGGGCTGCCGCTCGCCGTGCCGGGGCTCGTGCTCATGGTCGGCACGCTGCTGCTCTGGCTCCCGCTCCGCGAGAAGCCCAACAGCCTCGCCATGGGCGCGGCGGTCCTCGTCGGGCGGTTCCTCCCGTACGCCCTCGCCGCCGTCGGGCTCGCGATGCGCGAGGTGGACCCGCGGCTCGAGGAGGCGGCGCGCCTCTCGGGCGCGTCGCCGACGACGCTGTTCGGCCGCATCTGGGGCCCCCTGTCGTCGCGGGGCGTCGTGACGTCGTTCCTGCTCGTCCTCGTCCTCGCGCTGCGCGAGCTCGACGCGATCCAGCTCATCGCGCCGGGGATCGTCCCGGTCCGCATCTACGACAAGGTCCACTGGGGCCGCACCGCCGACGTCGCCAACCTCTCCATGGCCTACCTCGGGCTGCTGCTCGTCCCGGCGCTCCTCGCCGCCGTCCTGTTCCCCCGCGCGAGGGGGACCGGGGGGGACGACCCCTCGTCTCCCGAGAGCGCCGCGCCGACGCCCCGTCGCTGACGTTTCCATGGGGGGATCGGCGTCGCCCCGTCCGGAGACCTCCATGCCCTCGTTCGCCCCCTCGGTCGCCCCGCGCCGCCCCGTGTGCCCTCCGCGCCGCCCCGCGCTCCCGCGGCGCGGCTGGGCCCTCGGCGCGGGCCTCGCGTCCCTCCTCCTCGCCGCGTCGGCGTCCGCCGGCGTCGTCCGCACGACGGACGGGCTCGTCCTCGAGGGGGAGGTCGTACGCGCCGCCGACGGCAGCGTCGCGGTGACGACGGCCGACGGCACGGTGCGGCTCGCCGCCGCCCGCGTCGCGTCGGTGGACGAGGCCGCGGGCCCCTCGGCGGCGCTGCGGGCCGAACTGGCCGCGATGCCGGCCGCCGACGTCGAGGGCCGCTTCCGCCTCGCGCTCCGCGCGGAGGCCGCGGGCGCGACGGGCGTCGCCATGGACGCCTACGCGAGCGTCGTGGACGCCGCGCCCGACCACGCCGCGGCGCGTCGCGCGCTCGGGTACGAGCGGCTCGGCGAGCGCTGGGTGCCCGTGGCGGAGGCGCGGCGCGCGCGGGGCCTCGTGCTCTGGGGCGGCGCCTGGCGGCTGCCGGCGGAGGTCGAGGAGGCCGCGCGCGCCGCCGCCGCGTCGGGCGACGCGAGCGTGCCCGCGGACGCGAGCGTCGCCGACGTCATGCGCACCGCCGCCACGGGCGAGCCCGCGCTCGCCCGCGCGGCGGCCCTGCGCCTGCTCGCGGTGGACGAGCCGCGCCGCGTCGCGACCGCGAAGGCGCTGCTCGCCGACGCGACGCCAGCCGTGCGCGCGTGGGCCTGCGCGCACCTCGCGTCGGCCGCCGACGAGTCCGCGCTGCGTCCGCTCGTGTTCTCGGCGGTCCGCGACCGCGATCCCGAGGTCCGCGCCGCCGCCGTCGCCGCGGCCGTCTCGTTCGGCCACGACGACGTCGCGGTGCCGTTCGTGAAGGCGCTCGCGAGCGAGCACCCGGGCCTCGTCGCGAACGCCGCGCGCGCGCTCGTCGCGGTGAACGACCCGCGGGCCGTCGGCGCGATCGTCCGGCGGCTGATCAGCCACGGCGGCGGCGTGCGCGCCGTCGTCGAGTTCCTGAACAAGGTCTCCTACATCCGCGACTACGACGTCGAGATCGCGCAGGCGGCCAACATCGCGAACCCCGTCATCGGCACCGCGGTCGAGGGCATGGTCTTCGACGTGAAGGTCGTGGACGTCGGGATGGACCGCACGGTGGTCGAGACGATCCTCGTGGACGCCTTCAACAAGCTCACGGGGCTCAAGGCGCGCAACGCCGGCGAGGCCATCGAGCTCTACCGGGCGCGCGTGACGACGTGGCCCGACTTCCCGAAGGTGCCCGAGCCGAAGCGCCACCGCGTCACCACCGAGAAGGGGTGACGCCCCCCGTCCGCGCGCGGCGCGGCGTCGCGGCCCGGGGCCGGCACCGGGCCGAAGGACACGGGCGCGCCGGCCCGCCGGACGGCCCCGGCGAGGCCCGGCGTCCGACGGGGGCGGCGGGGCGCCGCTCCGCCGCCCGAGGTTCGAGGCCCCCCGGGGGCGGTCCGCGCATTTCTTCGCGTTCGGCCTCGGGTCGCGGACCCTACCGGACTTCCCCGATCCCCCCGGCGACCCCGCGATGTCGATCCACAAGAGCCTGAAGTTGAAGAGCACGATGACGGGCACGCGGAGCGTGCTTTCCCGCTGGGAGCGTCTGAACACGCTCCAGGAGCAGGGGCGTTGGAAGGACGGTGACAAGGTCACCGGCCTCCCGAAGGTCCGCACCAAGTGGCGCGTGCGCAAGAAGAAGAAGGACGACGCTCCGGCGGCGGCTCCGGCGGCCGGCGCGAAGGCGGCGGCTCCGGCCGCGCACGGCGAGCGCCCTCGGCGCGCGCCTTCCCACGGGCCCGACCGGACACCGGTCGGGCCCGTGGTGTTTTCGGGGGGGCGTGCGGGGCATCTCGGGGACCGCGGGACGCGGGGCCGCCCGGTGGGGCGCCGCCGGCCGGCCCGACGGCCCGGCACCCTGCGACCCCTGCGACCCGGTGACCTGCGACCCGGTGACCTGCGACCTGCGACCTAGGACCTGCAGCCAGGCGACGCGGCGGGAGAGCGGCGGCGACCGGGCCTCGCGTGCCGCGCCCCCGGACCTGCCCCATGACCCGGGCCGCCCCGCGAGCGGGGCCCGCCCCGGCGAGGGATCAGCGCGGCGCCTTCTCCGGACGGCAGTCGCGGAACGGGGCGTACTCGGCCACCCGTTCACGGGAGAGGACCTTCGCCCACTGCAGCGCGCTCGCCTCGGTGTCGAAGCCGCGCACGATCAGGCGGAAGTGGCCGCTGACGACCCGGCCGCGGCCCTCCTCGACGGGCGTCGAGAAGATGAAGGGCGCGAGCGACGGGTACCGCTCGCGGAAGGCGGCGAGCGAGCGGTGCTCGAGGTTGTCGCTGCCCGCCATGGAGACCTTCGGGAGCGGCTGGCCCCGGAGGATCCACGTGTCGCGGACCGGCTCCACCGGCTTGTCCGGCCGGACGAGGCCCGCGCCGTCGCCGAGGCGCTTCCCGCGGCCGATCGCGAGGCCCCCGAGGAAGGCCAGGGACGAGAGGAGCACCGCGCCGGCGCCGAGCAGCACCATCAGGCGGCGGCTGACGGTCACCGTCGCGACCTCGTGGCGGACCGGCGTCGAGACCGCGCGGGCGCTCGACGCGGGACGGCCACGACCCTTGCCGAAGAACTCGAAGAGATCCGGGTTCGAGCGGCTCATGCGGGGGAAGGGGTCCCGAGGCGCATCGACACGCCGATGCGGCACACCTCACTCTAGGTCGGACCGCCGACACCCTTCTTTGAGCGGGAATCCGTCGCGCCGTCGCCCGTCGCGCGGGACGCGAGGGTCACGGCCAGGTCGAGCGCCGCGCGGAGCGAGGCCGCGGTCGCGACGCCCCGGCCCGCGACGTCGAAGGCGGTGCCGTGGTCCACGCTGGTGCGGACGAACCCCAGCCCGAGCGTCACGTTGACCGCGGTGCGCGGCGCCAGCGTCTTCACCGCCGGCAGGCCCTGGTCGTGGAACATGGCGAGGACGGCGTCGTAGCGGCCGGCGGCGGCGGCGGGGATCGCGGCGTCGGCGGGGAGCGGGCCCACGGCGTCGGTCCCGGCGGCCCGGGCCCGGGCCACCGCGGGGGCGATCACGTCGCGGTCCTCGGTGCCGAGGAGGCCGCCCTCGCCGGCGTGGGGGTTGAGCCCGCAGACCGCGATCCGCGGCGACGCCAGCCCGAAACGGGCGGCGAGGTCCGCGTGGACGACCCGGAGGACGTCGGCGAGGCCCTCGGGGGTCAGGAGGCCCGGGACCCGCGCGAGCGGGACGTGGATCGTCGCCAGCGCGACGCGGAGCGGGCCGCCGACGAGCATCATCACGACCCGACGGGCCCCGGCGCGGGCCGCGAGCGCCTCCGTGTGCCCGATGGAGCCGATCCCGGCGGCGGCCCACGCCTCCTTGTGGATGGGGCCGGTCACGAGGGCGTCCACGACGCCGTCGCGGGCGAGGTCGGCGCCGCGGAGCACCCACGCGTGGGCGGCCGCGCCCGCGCCGGCGTCGACCCGGCCGTGGGGCGGGAGCGACGGGCAGGCCGCGCGGCCGGCGGCGTCGGCGGCCGCGTCGAGCCCGAACGGGGCGTCGCCCGCCACGAACGCCGCGGCGTCCACGGCGGGGGGCAGCGGGGGCGCGCCCGGCGCGAGGCCGCGGTCGCGGGCGAGGACCCGGGCGTCGGCGAGCAGCAGCAACCGGGCGGGGAGGTCGCCGGCGGCGAGCAGCTTCCAGGCGACCTCGGGCCCGATCCCCGCGGGATCGCCGACCGACAACGCGACGACGGGCCGGCTCATGCGCCCGCCTTCCCCGACCCCGGCCGGTGGGCCCAGGCGTCGAACGGGAGCAGCAGCAGCGCGAGCCCGAGCAGGAACGGCAGCAGCGGCGCGCGCCGCGTCGTCGTGCGGACCGGGACCTCGAACAGGTCGGCCGCGTCCGGGGCCACGGTCGGCGCGCCGAGGGCGCCCTCGAGCCCGCGGACGTCCGCCGGCGGCGGCCCGGGCGGCGGCGACGGCACGTACGTGAGCGGGGGGAGCGCCGCGACCGTGCCGTCCGGGCGCCGCGCCGTGACGCGCGCCACCGCGGTCGGGGTCGCGACCGGCGGCAGGCGGAACCGCACCTCGCCGCCCTCCACGCCCGCGACCGTCGCGGGGGCGGGACCGTCCGGGCCGAGGACAGGTACCTCGACCGCGGCCCCGGCTGCCTCGGGCGCCCCGCCCTCGGGCAGCGCCACGACGACGTCGTCGCCGCCGTCGGCCGGCGCCACCCGCACCTCGGCGGCGTCGGGCGGCGCGGGCAACGAGGCGACCGATCGCGCGGCCTGCGCCACGAGCCGCGGGTGCAGGCGCCACCCGACGAAACCCTCGTCGTCGGCGGGCACCGCGAACACGAGCACGCGACCGAGCCCCGCGCGCCCCGCGACCAGCGCCGGCGCGTCGTCGTCGCGGGTGATCACGGTCGCGGCGCCGGCCGCCACCGTGCCGGGCCGCGGCGCGCCGACGCTCGGCAGGTCGGCCGACGCGAGGCCCGCGACGGCGTCGTGGGGGCGTTCGCGCCGCAGGGGCTTGCGATCGGCGCCCGGCGCGGGGGGCGTGGGGGGCTGCGGGGGCGGGGGGGGCGGCGGCTTCGGCTTGCGCGGGCGCGGCGGCGTGGCGGGTTTCGGCGGCAGGGGCGGCTGCCGCGACGCCTGGTCGAGGCGCGCCTTCTCGGCGGCCTGGCCGCGCGCGTTGAGCACGCCCTGCGTGTCGCGCGTCAGGACGCGGGGCAGCTCGCGCGCGGACGGCGCGTAGCGGAAGACGCCGCCCGCGAGCCGCGCGAGCTCCTTCAGCGACCGTTCGTCGATCGAGTAGCCGAGGCCCACCGTGGTGAGCGTGATCTTCTCGGCGAGGAGCTCGCCGGGGAGCGCGCCGTACACGTCGCTCTTCGTGTCGCGGCCGTCCGTGAGCAGGATCACGTGCCGGATCGGGTTCTGCTCGGCGCGCATCACCGCCTGCGCGGCCTTCAGCGCGCGGTAGATGTCGGTGTTGCCGTCCGCGACGAGGCCGACGGCGAGGCTGCGGACCGCCACCTGGCCCGCGGGCCGCGGCGGGAGGTCCACCGTCGCGTCGTCGGCGAACGTGACCACGCCCACGCGGTCCGTGGGGGCCAGCTGCGCGGCGGCCTCCTCGGCGGCGGCGATCGCGAGCGTGAGCTTGCGCTCGGCGGCCATGCTGCCGCTGCGGTCGATCACGAGCAGCAGGGTGATCGGCAGCGCGTCCTCGGGCCGCCGCTCCGCGACGAGGCCGGGCCCGGGCGTCGGCGGCTCGGGGTCGGGCTCCGGCTCGGGGTCGTCGGGCGCGGGCGGCGGGGGCGGGGCCGGCGGCGGCGGCGCGGGCGGGCGCGCCGGACGCAGCGGCAGGCGGGCGCCGAGCGGGCCCTCGCCGAGCGCGGCCCACGCCTCGGCGTCGCGCCCCGCGACCACGAGCAGCCCCGTGCCGGCGTCCACGCGCGCCGCGAGCGCGGCGAGCGCCTCGCGCGCCGTCGGCGCCGCGTCCGCGTCGAGCACGATCAGGTCGGCCCGTTCGCGCGCGAGCGCGGGCCCGGCGTCGGCGCCGGCGGTCACGACGACCTCGAGCCCCTGCGTCGAGAGCGCCCGGCGCACGGTCCCGCCGTCGGGGCGGTCCGTGATCACGAGGGCGCGCGTGGGGGCCGCGACGTGGACGAGGCTGCGGCGCACGGCGCGCGCACGCTGCGCGTCGTCCTCGACGACGAGCGCGACCTCGTGCCGGCCGGGCGCGAGGAGGAGGTCGTCGAAGAGCACCTCGCCGCCCGGCGGCGCGACGGGCCGGGCTGCGCGCTCCGCGCCGTCGACGCGCAGGCGCGCCGTGACCGGCACGTCCGTCGCGAGCGCCGCGCGCACCGCGACGGGCCCGCGGGCCTCCACGGGCACGTCGAACGCCTCGAGGCGCGTGGCGGGCGGCGGCGCGGCCGGCGGCGGGGGCGGGACCACCACGCCGCGGACGCGGACGGCGCGGGCGTCGAGCCCGTCGCGCGCGTCGGTTGCGCCCTCGAGGTCGAGGCGCGCGTCCGTCGCCACGACGACGGAC
>JAEUHO010000089.1 GCA_016795345.1 Planctomycetia bacterium
CGTCGGCGACGGCGGCCTGTCGAGCGTGCCCGTCCACCCGCGGGAGGCCTTCGGGCCCGCGCTCCGCGAGGGCGCCAGCGGCGTCGTGTTCGTCCACAACCACCCGAGCGGCGACCCGGAGCCGAGCCCCGTGGACGACGACCTGACGCGGCGCCTGCTCGCCGTCGGCGAGCTCCTCGGGATCCGCGTGCTCGACCACATCGTGATCGGCGACGGCCGCTTCGTCTCGTACCGCGACCGCGGGATCGTGCCCCCCGCGTGAGCGGACCGCGCCCCCCGCCGACGCCGCGGGGCGCGGGCCCGCCGGGCGTCCGATGCCCGTCCGCGGGGCGTCAGGCGAAGCCCGGGAGCCCGTGGAGCCGGCGCAGGAGGCCGAGCTGGCCGAGGTGGTACGCCTCGTGGAGCTGCACGAACCGCGCGGCGTCGATCACCGTCGTGCTGCCGTCGGGGAGCGTGCGGCCGAACGGCGCCGCGGCCTCGTCCGGGGTCAACGCGTCGAGCCGGGCCCGCACCTCGACCCCCGTCGCGCGGAGGTCGTCCACGAGGGCCGCGGGCGTCGCGCCGTGGACCTCCCCCGCCGGCGCGCCGCGCGCGACGGACGCCTCCCACGGCGCCGTCGGCAGCGCGGCCCCGAGCCGCCGCGCCAGCTGGCGGCGCGTCGCCGCGAGGTGCGCGAGGACCCAGTGGGCCGAGTTCCCGACGTCCGGCGCGGGCCTCGCCCGCCACGTCGCGTCGGTGAACCCCTCGACCGCGACGGCGAGCATCCGCTCGTCGAACGCGAAGCGGTGCGAGAGATCGGCGTACGGGCCGGGCATGTCGAGGCCTCCGAGGGCTGGCGGATCGTACGCCGCGCGCCGGGCCTCGCATGCCCCCGACACCGACCGCGTCCGGCCCCGGACCGCCCCCGCGCACGGGCCCCGCCGGGCGGGCCGCCGCGCAGGGCGGTGCGCGGGGGCCCGAGCCCCGAACGAAACGAGCCCGGCGACCACGTGGGTCGCCGGGCTCGTGCGAGCGACGGGATCGGGACTACGGGTTGCTCGGCGCGGCCGCCGGAGCCTTCTTGTAGTCCGTGAACTTGTCGGCGAACCAGCGCGAGAGGTCGTTGCTCTGCTCCTTCGCGATGCTCGTCGTGATCAGCGCGGCGAGCACGCCGACGACGGCCGTGAGGACCAGCATCGCGACGATGCCCGGGTGCGTCCGGCCGTCGGCGACCGGCGCGCGGCGCTGGACCGGCGGCGGGGCGCCACGGCTGCTCTTCTTGGCGGACGCCTCGGCGCCGATCTCCTCGGGCTCGTCCCCACCGACGTCCTCGGTGAAGTCGATCGGCTCGGTCGACATGCCGACGTCGCCGCCCTTGTCGATGAACGTGTCCTGGCTCGAGATCTCGGCCGTCTTCATGCCCGCGCGCTTCGTGAGGTCGGGCTCGTTGAGGAGGTCGTCCGTGAGGGTCTCGGCGCCCTTCTTCTTCGACGGGCCGCGCGCCGGCTCGTCCTCGAGGCTGATCTCGGACAGGGACGTGTCCGACGAGCCGCCGCGCCCGCCCTTGCCGGCGAGGTTGTCGATCTCGGCGCGCTTGAACTTCATCTGGTCGCCTTCGCGGAAGGCGCGGATCTCGCCTTCGGAGACCAGCCGCTTGAGGCGGTTCTCGTCGATGTTCAGCTGCCGCAGGACTTCGTCGAACGTGTAGAACTCGCCGCTCTTGGACTTGGCCACGCTGGGCTCCCGAAGAGTCGCAGATGTCAGGGGATCGCCGGGGGTGGGATCACCGGGTCGCCGACCTCACCCCCGGGCAACCCACCCGGGCCGTGTGATCGGACCCCAACAGAGTGTCATTTTCCGCCCGGCAAATCAACCTTCTTGACCGGCAGTTCGCCGACGGACGGCCCGGAACGGCCGCGGTTCAGCTTCTCGTAGTCCTCGCGCAGGTCGTCCCGGCTCTTCTCGGACAGGTCCCGGTACCCCTCGAGCTTCAGGTCGTAGTCGATGTGCCGGGCGGCGACCAGGCGGAGGCCGCTCCGCTCGCTCCGGGGGTCACCCCCCCGGTACTGGTCCGCGAG
>JAEUHO010000095.1 GCA_016795345.1 Planctomycetia bacterium
CGGCGGCTCGACCCGTTCGTGCTGCTCGACTACGCGCCCGAGCACACGTTCCCGCCGACGACCTCGCGCCTCGGCGTGGGGCCGCACCCCCACCGCGGCTTCGAGACGGTCACGTTCGCGTTCCAGGGCAGCGTCGCGCACCACGACAGCACGGGCGCGGGCGGCGTGATCGGGCCCGGCGACGTGCAGTGGATGACGGCGGGCGCGGGCGTGCTGCACTCGGAGTACCACGAGCAGGGCTACGGCCGCCGCGGCGGGCCGTTCCAGATGGTGCAGCTCTGGGTGAACCTGCCGAGGGCCTCGAAGTTCCACCCGCCGCGGTACCAGGCCCTGACGGCGGCCGGCATGGGCCGCGCGACCCTGCCCGCCGGTGGCGGCGAGGTCCGCGTGATCGCCGGCGAGTTTCTCGGCGTCGCCGGTCCGGCCAAGACGTTCACGCCGATCACGATCCTCGACCTGTCGCTCGCAGCCGGCGCGCGCCACGACGTGAACCTGCCCGACGGGCACACCGTCGCGATGCTCGTGATGGCGGGACAGGCCGTGATCCACAACCGGCGCGCGGTGGCGCGGGACGACTTCGTGCTGTTCGAGCGCGAGGGCAGCCGCATCTCGATCGCGGCGACGACGGCGAGCCGGTTCCTGGTGCTGTCGGGCCGCCCCATCGGCTAGCCGGTCGTGCAGCACGGTCCGTTCGTGATGACGTCGAAGGCGGAGATCGACCAGGCCTGGCGCGACTTCCGCGCGGGCAAGTTCGGCACGCTCGACGACTGACGACGGTCGACGCCCCCGCCGCCGAGCCCGCCGCCGACCCCGACCCGGAGGTCAGCGCGCGAACGGCGCGAACAGGCGGGTGAACGCGAAGTCGTCCTGCGCGAGGCCGCTGGCCGTCGAGGACAGCCCCGTGCCCGGGTGGTCCCGCTGGAAGGACCACATGGAGAGCATGCGGATCTCGTTCGTGTCGGCCCACGCGAGGACCTCGGCGGCGTCCTCGAGGGTGAAGGTCTCGGGCGCCGTGTCGTTGATCCCGATCATGGGCGTCAGCCCGACGAGCCGGCACGCCGCCGCGCGGTCGAGCGACGGGACGAGGACGCGCAGCTGCGCGACGAGGGCCTCCCCCGCGTCGATCGCGGCCTTCCCCATGTCGGCGGTGCCCGCGCCGTAGTCCATGCACATGACGTTCACCGCGTCGAGGACGACGCCGGCCGAGAGCGCCGACGCGAGCACGGCCCGGCCGTTCGCGTCGAGCCCGGTCGGCATCACGGGCAGCGTGAGCGACACCTTCAGCGTGCGGCCGGCGGCCGCGGCCGCATCCTGCAGCCCGCGGATCGCCGCGCTGCGCAGGGCCACGGAGGCCGTGTCGGCCACGTGGAAGCCCTCGATGTCGAAGTCGACGTAGGCGAGGGCGTACCGGTCGATGACGGCCTGGTACGCGGCCTGGAGCTCCGCGGCGCTCTTGCCCGCGCGCTGGAACGCCGTCGCGAGCTCGAGGCCCGCGGCGCCGCCGAACGACACCGCCACGTCGCCCCCGTGCGCGCGCACGCGCTCGATGCCCGCGAGGAACGGCGCGTCGCCCGTCACCGCGTCGGTGGAGCCGACGCCGTAGACGCCGGCCCAGGCCGGCTCGAGGGCGACCCACGCGTTCTCGACGACGAAGCCGAGGTGCACGTGGCGCACGTCCTCCGCGTCGAGGACCGCATCGGAGAGCGCGCCGAGGATCGGCCACAGGCCCGCGTCGACGAACGGCGAGAACATCCGGCTCGGCAACGGCGCGGGCGGCGGCGGCGCGGGGCGGTGCACCGCGACCGTGTAGGACCGCCGCGTCGCCCCGTCCTCGGCGGTCACCTCGACGACCACGTCCGTGTCGCCGACGGCGAGCGCCACCGGCGCCGACGCCGCGCCCGAGGCGGCCGCCGCGCCCGCGACCGTCAGCGTGGCGCCGGCGTGCATCGCGGTCGGCGTCACGGCGAGGGTCGCCGTCGCGGCGTCCACGTCGACGCCGTACGCGACGGTCGCGGGGTCGAAGGCCGGGGTCAACACGCCCGCCGACACGCCGAGGCCCGACAGCCGCGCCTCCGCCGACGGCGGCGCCGGCGCGGGACCGCCCCCGCCGCCGCCCCCGCCGCACGCGACGAGGCCCACGAGCCACAGGACGGCGAGCAGGCGGCGCATCGACGGCTCCGGCGGAAGGGGCGAGGACGACGGGACGGCGGCAGCGTACGCCGCCCGCCTCGCCCGGTCCCGAACATCCCGTCGTGCCGCCGGCCCGCGGCCGCGCCCGCGCCGCCCGCGCCGGCCGCCGGGCCTCGCGGTCCCGGGGATCGCCGGATCGCGTCCGGGAACCGGAACGCGCCCGGAGGGAACGGTCAGCGCCAGGGCACGTTGCCTGGCCAGACGAGGTCGTCCTTCGTGTCGGGCTTCTTGTCGGGCCCGAGCGAGCGGAGGCGGAAGGTGCGCGCGTCGGCGTCCACGATGCGGTAGTCGATCGGCGTGTCCCAGCAGTCGTGCGGGTCGGCGTCGTAGGGCGACTCGCTGTCGGGCGTCTTGAGCTCGAAGAGCGTGTCGGGGAGGCGGTTGCGCCGGCCGACGAACGCCTTCACCTGACCGGCGATGCCGTCGAGGAACGTGCGGCAGCCCTCCTCCTGGACCTGGGCCGGGGTCTTCTCGGGGCCGGTGCCGAGGACGAGCCAGAGCACGAACCCGCCCACCGCGAGCACGGTCGTCGCGGCGGCGATCCGCACCCACCGCATGTGGCGGGCGCGTTTCGCGCCGGGCGGCGGGGCCGGCTTGCGCGGGGCCGCCGCGGGGGCGGCGGCGGCGGGCGCGGACGGGGCCGGCGGGGTCGGGGGCGGCGGGGTGGTCACGGCGGAGAGGGTAACGGAACCCGCAGCCCCGCGTTCCCGCAAGCGGGCGCGGGCGGGTAGCCTCCCGCCGTGGCCCCGCTCCGCACCCTCCACGTGAACACCGAGAAGGGCTGGCGCGGCGGCGAGCAGCAGATGGCCTACCTCGTCGAGGGGCTGCGGGCGCGCGGCCACGGGGTGCGGCTCGCGCTGCAGCCGCACGGCGAGGCCGCGCCCCGCCTCGAGGCCGCGGGGTTCGACGTCGTCCGCACGCGGATGCGGGGCGAGGCCGACCCGTTCTCCATGCTCCGGCTGCGCCGGATCGTGCGCGCCTACCGGCCCGACGTCGTGCACCTCCACACGTCGCACGCGCACGCGCTCGGCGGGATGGCGGTGCGGTGGGCCGGCCGGCCGCGCCCGGCGGTGATCGTCTCGCGTCGCGTGGACTTCTCGATCTACCGGCGCTCGTTCCTCGGGCTGAACGGCTGGAAGTACCGCCACGGCCTCGACCGCATCGTCTGCGTCAGCGAGGCGATCCGGCAGGTGCTCGTGAACGACGGCCTCGACCCCGCGACGCTCGCCGTCGTCCACAGCGCGGTGGACCCGGCCCGCGTCCGCGACGCGCGGCCGGTGGACGTGCGCGCGCGCCTCGGGCTGCCCGCGGGCTGCCCGCTCGTGCTCGCGGTCGGCGCGCTCGTCGGCCACAAGGGGCACACGCACCTCGTCGCGGCGCTGCCCGCGCTGCGGGCCGCGGTGCCGGGCGTGCGCGTCGTCGTGGCGGGCGAGGGTCCGCTGCGCCCCGACCTCGAGGCGCAGGCGCGCGCGCTCGGCGTGACCGACGCGCTCGTGCTCGCGGGGCAGGTGACCGACCTGCCCGGCTGGTTCCACGGCGTGGACCTGCTCGTGATGCCCTCGACCGAGGAGGGCCTCGGCACGAGCGTGCTCGACGGCATGGCCGCGGGGCTCGCGGTCGTGGCCTCGCGCGCGGGTGGCCTGCCGGAGCTCGTGGACGACGGCGTCCACGGCCGCCTCGTGCCGCCCGCCGACCCGTCGGCGCTGGCTTCGGCGATGACGGGGCTCCTGCTCGATCCCGCCACGCGCGCGCGCCTGGGCGCGGCCGGGCGCGCGCGCGTGGACATGGAGTTCGTCGCCGACCGCATGGTCGAGGGCACGCTCGCCGTGTACGCGGACGTGCTCCGGGGACGCGAGGCCCGTTCGCCGGCGTGAGCCGCCAACGAGTGGCACGGCGCCTTGGCGTCCGATGCGCGGGGGCC
>JAEUHO010000127.1 GCA_016795345.1 Planctomycetia bacterium
GTGGCTCGACGGCGTGCAGGACCCGGGCAACGTCGGCGCGGTGCTGCGCAGCGCGGCGGCGTTCGGGTTCGCGGGCGCGCTCGTCGGCGCGGGCTGCGCCGACCCCGTCGGCACGAAGGCGCTGCGCGCGTCGGCCGGCGCGTCGCTCGCGCTGCCGTTCGCGCGCGGCGCGACCGCCGACCTCGTGGAGGCCGTCGCGGCCGCGCGGCGCACCGTGTGGCTGCTCGACGGCGACGGCGGCCCCCTGTGGGCGGTCGAGCGCCCGCCCGCCGGGCTCGTGCTCGCCGTCGGCAGCGAGGGGCGCGGCGCCTCGGAGGCCGTGCGGCGCGCGGCGGCGGCGAGCGTCGCCGTGCCCATCGCGGCGGGCGTCGAGAGCCTCAACGCCGCCGTCGCGTTCGGCATCGCGGCGGCCCACGTCGCGCGGCTCGCGACGCCCTCGCGACGGACGGGCCCGTGAGCGGCCGTCCGCCGCGGCCGCGCGACGTCCCCGCCGGCACCGACGCCGGGCTCGCCACCGTCGTCCGGCAGGACGCGAAGGGCGTCGTCGTGCGGCTCGACGCGGCGCCCGAGGGCGTGCCCCTCGAGCTGTGGTGCTCGGTCCGCGGGCGCGTCCACCTCGGCGGCTCCGTCAGCGCGACGACGACGATCGCCGTCGGCGACCGCGTGCGCGTCCACCGCGTGGCCGACGACCGCGGCGCAGTGGAGGAGGTGCTGCCGCGCCGCAGCGTCCTCTCGCGCCCCGAGCCCGACCAGGGCCGCCGCCGCAGCCGGCTGCTGCAGCAGGTCCTCGCCGCGAACGTCGACCGCGTGGTCGTCGTCGCGTCCGCGGCCGACCCCGCCTTCGACCCCGGCCTCGTCGACCGCGTCCTCGTGGTCGCCGAGTGGTCGCGCCTCGACGCGCTCGTCGTCGTGAACAAGCTCGACCTCGTCGCGGCCGAACCGCCCGAGGCCGCCGTCTACCGCCGCATGGGCTACCGCGTCGTCGGCACCAGCGCGACCACCGGCGTCGGCATCGACGAGCTCCGCGCCGCGCTGATCGGCGCCGTCTCGGTGATCACGGGCCACAGCGGCGTCGGCAAGTCGTCGCTCCTGAACGCCGTCGAACCCGGCCTCGGGCTCGCCGTCGGCCGCCTCAACGAGGTCACCGGCCGCGGCCGGCAGACGACGACGTCCGCGCTGCTCGTGCCGCTCGCCGGCGGCGGCGCCCTGGTGGACACGCCGGGCATCCGCGAGTTCGGCCTCTACAACGTCCCGCCCCGCGAGGTCACGTGGTTGTTCCGCGACCTGCGCGAGGTGGCCCCGCGCTGCAAGTTCGGCGACTGCCTGCACCGCGACGAACCCGGTTGCGCGGTGGCGGCGGCGGTGGCGACGGGCGAGCTGGCGGCGTGGCGGGTGGACTCGTACCACCGCATGCTCGCGACGATGCCCGACGTGCCGCGGTGGGGGATCCCGGGCGGTCGCTGACGTCGATCCTCGGGACCGCGAGGCCCGTTCACCGGTACGCGAGGCCCGCTGGCCGGCACGCGAGGCCCGCCCGCCGACACGGGAGGCCTGCGGGGCGCCGTTTCGGGGGCGGGGCGGCTCGGGGTAGCGTCAGCGTCCTCCCTCGGGACCCCCGCGATGCCCGGCCCGCTGCCCCTGCCCGACGCGCGCGTCCCGGGCGAGCGGATCGCCGCGGCGCTCGTGTTCGTCGTGTTCCTCGCGGCACGCGTCGCCTACGCGGGGCGGCTGCGCGTCGACTCCGACGAGCTGCAGCACCTCCACCTCGCGTGGGGATGGTCCGTCGGGCTCGTCCAGTACCGCGACCTGTTCGACAACCACCTGCCGGCGTTCCACCTCCTGCTCGCGCCGCTGCTGCGGGCGACGGGCGAGACGCCGGCGATCGTCGAGATCGCGCGGCTCGCGATGCTGCCGCTGTTCGTCGCGACCGCGTTCGCGACGTGGCGGCTCGGCCGCCGCGTGGCCTCGCCGCGCGTCGCCGCGTGGGGCACGTTGCTCGGCGTCGGCACGTTCGAGTTCTACGCGCGGTCGGTCGAGGCGCGCGCCGACGACCTGTGGGCGCTCGCGTGGATCGCCGGCCTCGCCGTCGCGGTGGGCGGGCCGTTCACGCGCGGGCGCGCGCTCGCGACCGGCGCGTGGTTCGGGTTCGCGTGCCTCGCGTCGGTGAAGTCGGCGCTGCTCCTCGTCACGTTCGCTGCCGGCGCGGTCGGCCTCGGGTGCGTCGCGCCGACGGTGCGCGCGGCGTGGCCGGCGCGGCGCGCGCTCGCGGCCGCGGGCTGGATGGCGCTGCCGGCGCTCCTGCTCGTCGGCGCGCTCGCGGCGTGGATGGCGTCGCTCGGCGCGCTCGCGCCGCTCGTCCGCGGCGTGTTCCTCCACGCGGTCGTGCCCGGCGCCGGCGACCCCGCGCGGACCGCGGTCGCGGTCGCGGCGCTCCTCGCGGGGACGGCGGGGCTGCTCGCGGCCGCCCGCGCCGTCGTCGCGCGCTCGGCCCCGGACGTCGGTCCGCGGCGCGCGCTGCTGCTGCTCGCGTGCGGGCTGTTCGTCCTCCTGCTCGAGACCGTCTGGATCACGTCGGCGCGGCAGGACAAGCTGCCCGTGGTGCCCGTCCTCGGCGTCCTCCTCGCGACGGGCGTGGACGCGCTCGTGCGCCGGCGCGGCGCCGCGCGCGGGGACGCGCCCGCGAAGGTCGCCCGCGTCGCGGTCGGCGTCCTCGCCGGCGTGGTCGCGTTCGCGTTCGGGCGCACCGTCCACAACCGCCGGCCGTGGGTCGACGAGACGGCGGGGGTGCGGGCGTACCTCGCGGAGGTGCTCGCGGTGACGCGGCCGGGCGAGACGGTCCTCGACCCGAAGGGCCAGTCCGTGTTCCGGCGCCGGCCGACGTACCTCGTCTACGAGCGGTTCACGCGCGAGCGCGTGGCCCGCGGCGTCGACGTCGACCCGGCGGCGCGCGACCTCGTCGCGCACGGGACGTGGTGTTGCTCGCCGGGGACGTCGAAGTACGGCGACGCGACGGCGGCGTTCCTCCTCGCGCACACGTTCCGTGCCGGCCGCCTGCGCATCGCCGGCGCGCGCGCGGGCCCGCTCGACGCGGGGGCGTCGCTCGAGGTGCGGATCGGCGTGCCCGGCGTCTACACCGTCGTGCGCGAGGACGGCGCCCCGTTCGCGGGCACGGTGGACGGCGAGCCGTTCGCCGGGCCGAGGCCGTGGGCCGCCGGGCCTCACGTCCTTCGCACGGGGCCCGGTCCCGCGACCCGCGTCGCGGTGGTGCCCGCGGCCTACGTCGAGCGCGGAGGCACGCCGTTCGTCGAGGCGCCGCTCGACCTGTCGTTCACCGGGTGGTGACGTCGGCGGGCGGGTCCGTCGGCAGGAAGCCCGGCAGGCGCCGCGCGGCGGCGCGGGCCGCGCCCGCGAGGTAGAGGCTGCCCGTGACCCGGACGAGGTCGTCCGGGGCGGCGCGCGCGAGCGCCGACGCGAGGCCCGCCGCGGCGGCGGGCGCCGTGGTCACCGCGGGGCCCCCGACGGCGGCGACGACCTCCGCGAGGCGCGCGGGGGCGAGCGCCCGCGGCGACGGCACCCCGCACGCGACGACGCTGGCCGCGCCGCCGACGAGCGCGCCGACGATGCCCTCGACGTCCTTCTCCTCGAGCACGCCGACGACGAGGTGCAGCGCGCGGTGGGGGAACGACGTCGCGAGGGTGGCGCGCGCGGCGCGCGCGGACGCGACGGTGTGCGCGCCGTCGATCACGACGTCGGGCGCGCGGTGGACCCGCTCCATGCGCGCGGGGAGCGTGACGGCCGCGGCGCCGGCGCGGATCGCGGCGTCGGGGAGGTCGAGGAGGCGCGCGAGGGCGACGGCGACGGCGGCGTTCGTGGCCTGGTGCGCGCCGGCGACGGGGAGCTCGATCGCCACGGGGCCCGCGCCGCAGGGGCCGGTCACGGTGAGCGCGAGGCGGGGGCCCGGCGTCGCGCGCACGTCGGCGAGGTGGAACTCGCGGCCGAGGCGGTGGAGCGGGGCGCGGACCGCCGCCGCGGCGCCCTCCACGACGGCGAGCGCGCCGGAGCCGAGCGGGACCGCGGTGACCATGGGCACGCCGGGCTTCGCGATGGCGGCCTTCTCGGCCGCGATCTTCTCGAGGGTGTCGCCGAGGAGCTTCACGTGCTCGAGCTCGATCGTCGTCACGGCGGTGGCCGAGGGCGCGCAGACGTTCGTGGCGTCGAGGCGGCCGCCGAGGCCCACCTCGAGCACGACGGCGCGGCAGCGCGCGTCGCGGAAGGCGACGTGGGCCGCCGCGGTCAGGAGCTCGAAGAACGTCGGGTACGCCGGCGTGCCCGCGCGGGCGCGCAGCGCGGGGAGGAGCGCCTCCGTCGCGCGGGCGAGCGCCGCGCCGGCGATCGGGCGGCCGTCCACCCCGACGCGCTCCGCGAGCGACTCGAGGTGCGGCGAGACGTACAGCCCGACGGGGCCGCGGCCCGCGGCGCGCAGCATCGCGTCGAGCATGCGGCAGGTGCTGCCCTTGCCCTTGCTGCCGGCGACGTGGACGGTCGTGGGCCCGCGCTCCGGGCGGCCGAGGTCGGCGAGCAGGCCGTCCATCCGCGCGAGGTCGAAGTGGCGCGCGGAGCCGTCCGCCGGCACCTTCTCCTCGTAGTTCGTCGTGGCGGCGAGGAGCCGTTCGACGTCGGCGAGGGTGCGGATCCGGTCGGGCAGCACGCGTCAGCAGGGTAAGCGAACGTCGGCGGCGGCCCCTGCGCTATCCTGTCGCCGTCCGCCCGCCCGAGAGCCCCGGCCCATGCCCCTTCCCCGCCCTGTCCGCTTCCCGGCTTCCGCCGGCTCGGCGCGCGCCGCGCTCCTCGTCGCCCTCGTGGTGGCGGTCGGCCTCGTCACGTGGGTCGTCCTGCGCCCTCCCCGCGCGCCCACCCGCCCGCGGCCCGTGACCGACGTCGCCGACGTCGTGCCGCCCCCGACGCGGCTCGCGAACCTCGGGCCCCTCTCGACCCTCTCCATGGAGCCGGCGCGCGCCTTCGACGCGAAGGCGCTCGATCACGTGCTCCGGCTCGTCGGGAGCGGCGTGCTCGTCGCGGAGGGCGACGAGCTGTCGCCCGGCGAGATCGCCGCGTTGCCGCCGGCCGAGGCGCCGGGCCGCGAGGTCGAGACGTGGGGCACGCTGCGCGAGCTCTCGGCCGAGGCGTTCGCGTCCGACGTCAACCCGCGCTGGGACCAGCTGTGGGCGTTCGCGCTCGACGGCGACGGCGGCGGGACGGTCGCGGTGATCCTGCCCGGCGAGTCGCGCGCGCTCGACGGCGGCAAGCCGGCGCCGACGCGGCTCGGCGCGTCGCTGCCGCCGCTCGCG
>JAEUHO010000128.1 GCA_016795345.1 Planctomycetia bacterium
CCGCCTCCGCGGCCTCGGCCGCGAGCGCCGGTACGTCGCCGGCGCCGCGGCGCGCGCGTCGAAGCGCGGCCTCCGCGTGGACGGCGTGGTGGCGGGCCGTCGGGATCCGGGCCTCGCGTGCGGCGCGGCGGGCGTCCGCGAGCGCGCGTTCCTCGTCGCGCTCGAGGAGGGCGAGCTCGGCGCGACGGAGCCGCGCCTCGGTGTCCGTGGGGTCGCCGGCCAGGACGACATCGAGCACCTCGCGGCCCGCCGTGACGCCGCGCTCCCGTTCGGGCCCCGGCGGCGACAGCCAGCCGAGTCGCGCCAGGACCTCGCCGCGGTAGATGCGCAGGTCGGCCGCTCCCGGGGAGCGCGCGAGGCCCTGCTCGTAGACCTCGAGCGCGCGTCCGAAGCCGCGCACCGCGGCGGGCGTGTCGCCGCGGTCCGCGGCCTCCTCGCCCGCGCGCTGCGCGCAGAAGCCGAGGTAGAACGCCGCCTCGGCCGAGCGGGTCGCGTCGTGCAGGAGCGCGAAGTCGGCTTCGGCGTCGGCGAGGCGTCCGACGCGCTGTCGCGCGAAGCCGCGCGTCTTGAGCAGCAGCGCGTCACGGGGCACGAGCCGCAGCGCGGCGTCCAGCTCGTCGAGCGCGCCGGCGTCGTCCGCGGCCGCGAAGCAGATCCCCGCGCGGTCGAGCCGGAGCCTCGGGACGGCGAGGCCCTGGCGCGCCGGGGCGGGATCCCGGATCGCGAGCTCGATGGCCTCGGCGGCCTGCCGACGCGCCCGGTCGAACGCCGCCCTCGCGGTCGCCTCGTCGCCGCGGGCGCGCGCCGACGTGGCGAGCTGCTGCTGCGCGTAGGCGAGGGCCATCGACGCCTCGGCCGACCGTGGCGCCCGCGCGACGGCCGCCTCGGCCCGTCGGACCGCGTCCTCCGCGCGTCCTACGTCGCCATCCCGCGCCGCGCGGTTCCCGGCGACGCGAGCAAGCAGCGTCTCCGGCACCGGCGAGGTCGGATCGGCCTGCGCGAGCGCCGTCGCGTCGGCCTCCGCGGTGAGCAAGTCGCCGGCCATCAGGGCCGCGCGCGCACGGGCCTCGCGTACCGGAACGGCCTCGGGTCGGATCCAGAGGGCTCGGGACAACAGGTCCACCGCGCGGGCGGGGTCGGCTTCGACCTCGACCGCGAACTGGGCACGAAGGAGCACCGGGGCGGCGGCATCGCCGAGTCGGGTCGCGGCGGCGTCGACGTCGTGCAGCGCCGCGAAGTCGCGCGTCGCGATACGGGCGGCCGCGCGGCCGAGCAGCGACGCGACGTCGTCCGGGTCCGCACGGAGCGCCTCGGTGAAGGCGGCGAGCGCCTCGATCGGGCGGCCGGCGTCGAGCGCGGCCTCCCCCCGCGCGCGGGCGGCGGGACCGGGCGACGTCGTCGTCCGCGGCGAGGTTCCGCGCACGAGCCCGAGGGCGGCCACCGTCGCCGCCGCGAGCACGAACGCGATCGAGGCGAACCGCCACGCGGTGCGGCGCGGTCGGTCGCGCGAGACGGGGCCCTCGAGGTGCTCCGTCGAGCCCATGGCCGTCCGGAGCGCGTCTGCGAGCTGCCCGGCGGAGGCCGGGCGATCGTCGGGCGAGCGCGCGAGCGCGCGGTCCACGACGTCCCGGAGGGGGCGCGGGACGCGCGTCGCGTCGTCGGACGACCACGGCCGCCGGCGGCCCGCGACGATCGCGGCGGCCACGTCGGCCGCGTTGCCGCCCCCGAACGGGCGGGTCCCGGTGAGGGCCTCGTACAACCACGCGCCGACGGCGAACAGGTCGGTGCGCGCATCGACGTCCGCGCCGAGCAGCTGCTCCGGCGCCATGTAGGCGATCGTCCCGACGATCCGTCGCGTGGAGGACGCGAGGGGGTGCGCACCCTCCGCCGCGTGCGCCGGCGCGAGCAGCCGCGCGAGCCCGAAGTCGAGCACGCGCACGCGCTCGACGGCGGCCTCGGCCGGTTCGTCGGCCGCCTCGACCATCACGTTCGCGGGCTTCAGGTCACGGTGGACGATCCCCGCGGCGTGGGCCTCGTCGAGGGCTTCGAGCACCTCGACGGCGATCCGGGCGGCCCGGCGCGGGGCGAGCGGCGCGTCCGTCGCGAGGACCTCCTGCAGCGTCCTCCCGGGCGCGAGGTCCATCACGAGGAAGAGGCGGCCGTCGTCGTCGCCGCAGTGCCGGAGCGAGACGGCGTTGCGGTGCGCGAAGGACGCGAGGCTCGTGACCTCGACCCGGAAGCGCCGACGGACCTCGGCGGCGTCCACCAGATCGGGGTGCAGGAACTTCACCGCGAAGTCGCGTTCGAGGAGGGCGTGGCGCGCGCGGTAGACCGTGCCCATCGTGCCGGCGCCGAGGCGCTCGACGATCCGGTACTCGCCTCCGACGAGTGAGCCGATCCGCTCGTCGAACCCGTCGGCGACCGGGCCGGCGGCGTCCGCGGGGGGCGGTCCCTGGTCTCCGGGCTTGGTCATCCGCGGCAGCGTAGCAGCCGAGGGCGGGCATCGCAGCGGGCCTCGGCTTCGGCGGTGGGGCGGAGGCGGGCGCCGCGACGCACCGTCTTCGCGAGGACGTCGGACGCCGTCGCTGCGCGACGGGATCGCGTTGCGCCTCGAACCTTCCTACGGGACGCGAGGCCCGCTCCGCTCCGGTGGGGGCACGGTGGCCCCGTCGGCGCCGTGCGCGGCGTTCGGACCGGACCACCGGGCTACCGAACGTCTCCGCGCGCCTTGTCGAAGCCCCAGAGCGCACGGTCGAGGGTCCGCAGGTCCACGCCGGCGCGGTGCGCGAGGTCGCGGCAGGTCGCGACGTAGTCCGGCCAGAGCCGCGCCCAGTCGGACGGGAGCTTCGCGATCCCGAGCGAGCGGAACGCCCGTTCGTCCATCAAGGGGTAGGGGTCGCGATGGCAGAGGTGGAGGATCGCGCTCGCGGTCCGGGCCTGCACGCCCGACAGCAGGGTGAGCGCCCGCAGGCGGAGCGCCTCCACGGGGGTCCCGAACGCGAACCGCGTCACCTCGCGGACGGTCTCCTCCGCGTTGCTCGCGTGGCGCTTCGCGGGTCGCTTGCTCTTCCAGCCCGCCACCGCACGGAACTGCTCGCCGGTGAGGTGGCCCTGCGCCCGCGCGGCCCGCCCGATGGCCATCACCTCGGCGTCGTCCGCCGGATCCCCGTAGTGGACGGCCCAGCGCCGGACCTCGCGGAGGGGGAACTGCAGGTCGAAGGGGGGCATGGCGGCTCCGAGCAAGGTCGCGCCCGGCGGGCGTGACGGCATGCCTCTGTCGCATGCCAGGCCGACACCGCACGGGGCGGCTCCGGGCCCGCGCGGCCCGCCGTGATCCGAACGACCTTGGCCGTCCGGGTCGCGGGACGCGGCCCCTCCACGCCCACGGGTTGCGGTCGCTCGACGGCACGTGCCTCGGGTTCGTGGGCGAGCGAACGCGCCCGAGTTGGATCGACACCGGCGCGAGCGATCACGATGAGGGTCGAGGCGCGCAACTCGGAGGTCGGGCGGGGCCTTCGGTCGCACTTCGAGGCCGACGCGATCCACGACGGCCCGAGTGTCAACCCCGAAAGGGAGGTCTGGGTACTAGAAGTAGGTCCAGCGCCGGGTCTTGCCGGCGAGCGAGAGCGCCGCGGCCTCGCGGGTACTCGGGGCTTCCGCGCGAGCGGCGCACCCCGAGAGGAACTCGACCGCGATCGGCAGGTGAAGCCACGCGCGGCACGCCACGGCGGCCCAGAAGTAGTTCTCGGGCGGTCCGGCCATGACCCGCCGCAACAGCGCGATCGCGAGGTCGTCCGACACCGTCGCCTGCTCGACGCCCAGCCCACGCATCACCCCGTCGAGAAGGAACGGGTCCGCGAGGAGGGGAGGATCCGCCAGCACCGCGTCGAGGGTTCGATGGCGGGACCCGAGCAGGACGAGGGCGTGGCCGATCGCGGTCCTGACGGCGGGCAGCACACGCGTGGCCAGCGAGCGCACGAAGTCGATCGCCGACGCGTCGCCGGTCGCGCCGAGGGCAAGCACCAGCTTGTACGTGGTCTCCCAGTTCACCGGTCGACCGGCGAGGCGCTCGAGGGCTTCGACCAGCAGCGACGTCGGGACCTCGATCGTGCGGTGCTTGAAGAGGTGATCCGCGGCTTTCCGGACGTCCGCCATCCGGCCCGTCCGGATCGCCGTGACGATGTCGGAGGCCGAGGGAGGGGGCTTCGGTGTCACGCGGAGCGCTCCGGTCGATGTTCGGGGCCCGCGCCGAACCATGGCGGGTCGGATGCTCCCGCTCGCACCCACGGCCGACGATACCCGGCGGGGGGGCGGGCTCGGCGGGTCGGGGAACGTCGGCCGACCGGGGGCCTCCTTCGCCGGGCCCCCCGGGCCGGCAGGCGCGAGGGGAGCGGCCGTGGAAGGTTGTCGATTCGGGCCCCTGCCGCTCGTCGGTACGGTGTCGGTCGGCGTAGGGCCGACCCGAGGAGATCGAACGCTTGAAGTACGCACTGCTCATCTACGTGGACGAGAAGAAGACCGCCGCAATGACCGAGGCCGAGTCCGGCGCCCTGTTCGCCGGCTACGGGCGGCTCGAGGGGGAGCTCGCGCAGCAGCGCAAGAAGCTCGCCGGCGAGGCGCTCCAGGGCGTCGGGGCGGCGACGTCGCTCCAGGTCCGCGGTGGCAAGCGGATCGTGAAGGACGGCCCGTTCGCGGAGACGAAGGAGCAGCTCGGCGGCTTCTACCTCGTCGAGTGCGCGAACCTCGACGAGGCGATCGACTGGGCCGCGAAGATCCCGAACGTCGCGAACGGCACGGTCGAGATCCGTCCCGTCTGGGACTTCGAGGCCGACGCGCCGAAGTCGTAGGCCGGCAGGGCACCGGACCCGGCCCCGTGGCCTCGTGCCGCGGGGCCGGGTCATCCCAGCGCCGTCGTTGAGGCCCGTGGGCCGCGGGCTCCCGCTCGCGCGCCGCGGCCGTGGCGCACCGTATGCTCCTGCCCGTGACCGACGCCCGCGCCGCCGCCGAGAGGGTCTGCCGCGAGGAACGCGCGGCGGTGCTCGCGTCGCTGCTGCGGCGGGTGCGCGACTTCGAGGCGGCCGAGGACGCGCTGCACGACGCGTTCGTGCAGGCCCTCGCGACGTGGCCCGAACGCGGCGTCCCCGACCGACCGGGCGCGTGGCTGCTCACGACGGCCACGAACCGGGCCACCGACGCGGCGCGCCGCCGGACGACCCATGCCGCCGCGCTCGCGGACCTCTCCCAGCGGAGTCGCGCGCCCGAGGGGGACCCGAACGAAGCGTCCGACGTCGAGGACGACCGCCTGCGCCTGATCTTCACGTGTTGCCATCCGGCGCTCGACCTGGAGTCGCGCGTCGCCCTGACGCTGCAGGCCGTGGGGGGGCTCAACGCCGCCGAGATCGCCCGCGCCATGCTCGTGACCGAGGCCGCCATGGCGCAGCGCCTCGTCCGGGTGAAGCGCAAGATCCGCGACGCCGGCATCCCCTACGAGGTCCCGGCCCCGGAGGCGCGGCGCGAGCGACTCGACGGCGTCCGCGAGGTCGTCTACCTCATCTTCAACGAGGGGCACCAGGCGACGACGTCCGACGCGCTCCATCGCGTCGAGCTGGCGGAGGAGGCGATCCGGCTCGCGCGGTTGCTCCGCGACCTCGTCCCCGGCGATCCGGAGTGCGGGGGGCTCCTCGCCCTCCTCCTCGTGACGGACGCCCGGCGGGGGGGACGGCTTGGCCCGGACGGCGAGCTCGTCCCGCTCGACGAGCAGGACCGCGCGCGCTGGGACGCGAGCCGCATCCGCGACGGCGTCGCGGTGCTCGACGAGGCGATGAGGCTCGGCCGTCCGGGGCCGTACCAGATCCAGGCGGCGATCAGCGCGCTGCACTCGCAGGCGCCGTCGTGGGAGCGGACCGACTGGCGGCAGATCACCGCGCTCTACGACGCGCTCCTGCGGCACGACGCGTCGCCGGTCGTGGAGCTCAATCGAGCGGTCGCGGTCTCGATGGCGTCGGGCCCCGAGGCCGGGCTCGCCCTTCTGGCGCGCTTGGCGGCGGTGCCGTCCTTCGCCGGCTACCAGCCGTTCCACGCGGCGCGTGCGGACCTGTTGCGTCGCGCCGGACGCAGCGCCGATGCCGCGGCGTCGTACGAACGCGCGATCGAGCTCAGCCGGAACGGCGCGGAGCGTCGGTTCCTCGCGCGTCGTCGCGATGCGGTGCGGCGGTCGTCCGACGCGGCGGCGGACCCGGGCGCGACCGGATCGTGACCCCGCCCCGCAGCGGCACGGCCGGCCATTGGGCTCGGAGCGGGGCCCGCTACGGCTTGCGGTTCCGGAGCGGTCTCCTGAGCCACATCGTCGCTGCGCCATGCTCGTCTCTGTCGATGGCGAATGCCTCCCATTCGTCGGCACCCATCATCTTGAGGTTCTCGTAGTTCACCCCGACGGAACGGTGCTCCCAATCGCTGGGGCGATCGCTGATCGCGGCGCTCGGCGCGACATCGCGTCCGCAGCCGCTGGCGGCGAGCATCACGAGAAGGGCGAGGCGATGGAGAGACCTGCACGGGTTCGCACTCGAGACACGGGGAGTTCTCCGCTGGACGCCCCGACGAAAACTCCGGGGCGGACGGAGAGCGCCCTACCTCGCCGTGAGGCACGCAGTTGGCCGTACACCGGCTTCCAGCATCGAACCTGAACGGATCCGGTGTCGTGGCGGGACGAAGACGTCTCGTCCACCCGCCCCCTGCGCGGGGACGGACCGCTCCGGCCAGCCGGTGCGCGACAGGTGTACACTTGCGGCGTGAAGCGCAGCGTCGTCGGCATTCTGTTGCCCGCCCTGCTCGGCATCGCCGCGTGCGGGGACGACGAGCCCTCGCGGTCGCAGGCGGAAACGAGACTGCCGGTGGCCGACACGGCGACGGCCTCCCTCGTCGGGCTGTGGGACGACGGTCTCGACGGCGAGAACACGAAACTCGACCTGCGTGCCGACGGCACCGCACACATCGTTTCCATGGCGGTCGTCCCTGCCGCGTGGACCTTGGACGCGGCTTCGCATCGCGTGACGATCACCTCGAGGCGACAGGCCGACGGCTCAAAGGTCACGCAGCACTTCACGTACAAGGCTGGGGACGACGTGCTCACGGGGCGCATTGCCGGACCGGACGGACCGGAACGTGCCTTCCGTCGTGCCTCGCAGGACGCGATCGCATGGTGGTTCGGCGTACGCCCGCACGTCGAGGGGGAGGGGGCGAGGACGGGTGGCCGGTAGGTCTCGCTCCGCGGCGGGACCGGGCGAACACGGGAGCGCGACGCTTCCCAAGCCGCCACCGCCGCCACCCTGCGCTGCGCCCGACGTCGTGGTGCCGGCGGAACCTGCGACTGGCGAGCGATGTAGGGCAGCGACCCATCGAGGCTGACGGCACCTGGCAGCTCACTTCGGAGGGTTGTCCCGATGGACGCCAACCAGCCGCCATGCCCCGTCGAACCTCTCGAAGTCGTAGAGGAACCCGGGTGCGTCCGATCGGAATCGGACGCTCGCTCGTCCGACGCCCGATACCGTCGTCTGGATGGACTTGGCGAGCGCGTTGTACGTGCCGAGGATCTGGCCCCAATCGCGCTGGATCGACGGCGCGACGGAGGTCCACGTGTGCAACACGGCATCACGAGCGAACTGACCACGAGGCCCGTGATCGAGCGAGAGCGACTCGAAATGGGTCAGGGCCTCGAGGAGCTTTCGATCCAGGAGCCGTAGAGCCACGCGGAAGCGAACGGCAGCCATCCCCGGATAACGAGCGGGTGCCGACGGGTCCACGAGGATCTCGACCAGCCATCGGATCTCCTTGATGCGCGGGTCCGCAGGTAACCCCGTGCGCACGCCGACGGCGTCCGAGACCATGATCCACCCGTCTTCGCTCCGACGTACGGCACCCGGCAGCATCAGCACGCCGCCCCAGGTCCACTCGTCGCCGCCGGCACCTTCGATGTCCGGGCTCCGATAGGCCCTGCTCAGATACGTGACCAAGGCTTCGCGATCCGGGAACGGGTGGCCACGCTCGGACGACGTCCGGAGGACCGAGTCCAGGTCCACCAGGGACTCGAGCGTCCTCCGGTCGCCGCTCGCGGCGGCCATGTAGAACTCCGTGGCCAGCCCGAGGTCGCCGTCCTGCGGCCGCGACCGCCAGCCCTTCGTCGGACCACGTCGAACTCCGTGTGACGCAAAC
>JAEUHO010000138.1 GCA_016795345.1 Planctomycetia bacterium
CCCCCGCCGTGTCCCGTCCGGGATCGCCCTCCCGTCGTGCCCCCTCCGCGGTGCCCCGTCTGTGGGGGGGCCGTCGGGGTCCGTTCGGGGGCCCGGAGGGCGCCGGGCCGCCGTGGGGGAGGCGCTTCACCGGGGGGTTCCGGCTTCGCCGGGGGCCTCCCGTCGCGTCGGCCCGCGGGATCGCTTCGGCGCAAACGGGACGCGGAGCCGATCGAGCGGTACGTTCCCCCGCTTCCGGAGCGCTTTCATGGAATTCATCCAGCTTCAGGTTCAGCGTCGCGACTCGAAGGGCACCACGGCGTCCCGCCGGCTGCGCGCCGAGGGCAAGATCCCGGCCGTCCTGTACGGCCTGGGCCGGCCCAACGCCGACCTGACGATCGACCACGAGGCGCTGGAGGACTTCCTCCACACCGGCAGCAAGCTCGTCGAGCTGACGCTGGGCGACCTGAAGCAGCAGGCGATCCTCCGCGAGGTCACGCACGACCCCCTCACGGACGAGACGCTGCACGTGGACCTCGTCCGCATCGACGAGCACCACGAGATCGAGGCCGACGTCGAGGTGCAGTTCAAGGGCCTCGCGAAGGGCACGCTCGAGGGCGGCCTCTTCGAGGCGGTCCTCACCGAGGTCGAGGTGCGCTGCACGCCGGCCAAGCTCCCGAAGGCGATCGTCGTCGACATCACGGCGCTCGTCGTCGGCAGCGCGATCATGGTGAAGGACCTCCCGCTGCCCGCCGGCGTGAAGGTGCTGCACCACAAGCCCGACGATCACGTCTGCCACGTCGTGACGCCGAAGGTCGTGGTCCTCGAGCCGACGACGGCCGAGGCCGGCCCGGCCGAGCCCGAGCGCATCGGCGGCAAGAAGCCCGAGGAGGGCGCGGAGGCCGAGGCGGCCGCCGGGGGCAAGGCCGGTGCCGCGCCCGCGAAGAAGGACGAGAAGAAGGACGCGAAGAAGTAGCCCGCCCCGCGCGGCGCTTCTCCGCCCCGTCCTCCGTCGCCCGCGCCCATGGCCCCGAACCCCACGGGCTCCGGGCGCGGCGCGACGGTGCCGCGGTGTCTCGTCGTCGGCCTGGGCAACCCGGGCCCCGAGTACGTCGGGACGCGGCACAACGTCGGCTTCGAGGTCCTCGACGTCCTCGCGCGGCGGTGGAAGGCCGAGTTCGAGCCCAACAAGCTCGTCCAGGGCCACGTCGCCACGGCGTTCCCGCCGGGCCTCCCCGTGGACCGGGTCCGGCTGGTCAAGCCGATGACCTACATGAACCTCTGCGGGCCGTCCTACGCGAAGGCCCTGAAGGTCTTCGAGGCCGAGGTCGCCGGCGCGCTCGTCGTCGTGGACGACTTCATGATGGACTTCGGCCGCCTCCGGCTCCGCGCGGACGGCAGCAGCGGGGGCCACAACGGGCTGAAGTCGATCGAGGGGGCGGTGGGGGCGGCCTATCCCCGCCTCAAGGTCGGCATCGGGACGCCCCCGAACGGCCGCGACCCGGCGGACTTCGTCCTCTCGCGGTACGCCGCGGTCGAGCGGAAGGAGCTGCCGTTCCTGCTGGAGGAGGCCGCCGACGCCGTCGTCACGTGGCTCGCCGCCGGCATGGACAAGGCGATGGAGCGGCACAACCGGAAGAAGGACCCCACCTGAGGGCCGGCGCCGGCCGCGGCGTCGCCGGGCGCCGCCCCCCGGGGGGTGCTCGACGCCCCCCGGCGCAGGCCGGCCCCGCCGCGGGGCGGGGGCCGCGGGGCCCGGCGGGGCGCTGCGGCAAAGAAGGGCGTCCATCGCCCCGTTGGGTACGATCCGCCCTTCGTCCCGTCTTTCCGCCCGGAACCCAAAGAAGACCCCGCCCCTCGGGGACCTGACGCATGAAGACCCGCGAGTACGAGGCCATGTTCCTGCTCGACAACGCCGCTGCGGTGGCGGACTGGGACGGCACGTCCGGTATCGTCGACCAGCTCCTCACGAAGTACGGCGCCGAGATCGTCCACAAGGAGAAGTGGGACGAGCGCAAGCTCGCCTACGAGATCCGTGGGCACAAGCGCGCGACGTACTACCTCGTCTACTTCAAGGCCGCGTCCGACGTCGCCGCGAAGGTGACGGCCGACGCGTCGCTCAACGACAAGATCGTCCGGATGCTCATCCTGACGCTCGACGAGCCGATCGCCGACCACATCAAGAAGCGGGCGGAGGAGCGCGAGCGCCTGGCGGAGGAGAGCCGCAAGGCCAGCCTCGCCGCCGGCTGGGGCGCCGACGACCGTCCGCGCCGCCGCCGCGACGACGAGGAAGGCGGCGAGGTCTTCGAGGTGCCGGACGTGCCGGAGCTCGCCGAAGAGACGTAGGCCCGAGGAACCCCCTCGCGAGCCCCGCTCCCGCGGGCTCGCCGCGGCCTCCCTCCGAGGCCGCTCGCCCCGGGGCCCGGCGCTGACGCGCCGCACCCGGGGCGCGGACCCGCAAGCCCCCTCGCCGGGGGCGACGCACGAAGGAAACGGAAGGTCGATCGCATGCCCCGCAACACGAAGCCGCCGAAGAAGAAGAAGAAGCTGAAGAAGGTCGTCGAGAAGGGCAAGTGCCGCTTCACGAAGGCCCGCGTCGAGGCGATCGACTACAAGGACGTCGCGACGCTCCAGAAGATGGTGAGCGCCCAGGGCAAGCTGTACGGGCGCAAGCGCACCGGCACGATGGCCCACTTCCAGCGCAAGCTGCAGGCCGCCGTGAAGCGCGCGCGGTTCCTGGCCCTCCTGCCCTTCGTCGCCCGCTGACGCCGAGGATCCCATGGCTGCCAACGTCCAAGTCCTGCTCCGTCGTAGCGTCGAGGCCGTGGGCCGCGTGGGCGAGGTCGTCCGCGTGAAGCCCGGCTTCGCGCGCAACTACCTCTTCCCGTACGGCATCGCGGTCCTCCCCACGAAGGAGAACCTGCGCCTCGTCGAGAAGGACAAGGCCATCGAGGCGGCGGAGGAGGCCGAGAAGGCCAAGCTCCGCGCCGAGATGCTCGTCAAGCTCGCCGCCGCGTCGGTCAGCATCGAGGTGAAGAGCAACCCCGAGGGGCACCTCTTCGGCTCGGTCGGCGCCGCGCAGGTCGCGTCGGGCCTCGCGTCGCAGGGCTTCGCCGTCGAGGAGAAGCACGTGCGGATGGAGCCGGTCAAGCAGCTCGGCGAGTACGAGGTGGTCATCCACCTCGCCGCCGACGCCGAGACCAAGATCAAGCTCTGGGTGCTCGACGAGGTCACGAAGAAGGCCTCGAAGGCCGACCCGGAAGCCGAGAAGCTCGCCGCGGAGAAGGCGGCGGCCGAGAAGGCCGCGGCCGAGGCGCCGAAGGCCGCCAAGGGCGCGAAGAAGCCCGCCAAGTAGGACGGGTTCCGCCGACGCGAGGCCCGCACCCTTCCCGGGTGCGGGCCTCGCGTCGGTTCGGGGGGTGCGCACGCTCGGCCGCGTGCGGCCGGCGCGCTGATCGACACGCTGGCCGACACCTTGGACGACACCTTGGACCTCGGCGCGGCGGCCACCGGGCCTCGCGGTCCCTCGCCCGGGGATTGCCCCGCGGCCGGCTCCGGAGGGGGTGGCGGCCCCGGAGGGGTGCGGCCCCGTCGGGATCCCCTTGCAGGGGCGGCGCGGATGTTGTAACTATATGTCAGTTATGGAGTTACGGCGCTCGACTGTGCGTTTCCGGTGGATCGTCGGCGGACAACCGGTGGAAAACCGGTGGGCGTCGGGGTCCGCGGTGCCCACGGTCGGTCGCCGGTCTTCGCCTCCGCCCGCCCCCCGGACCCGACCCCTGGCCCCCCCCGCCCCGAAAGTAGGGGGGCCCCCGACCGCCGAAAGGCCCTCCGCGTGATCGAACGCGTCGCCCCGCCCCCGTCCGAGACGGGGGTCCTCCTCCGTGTCCCGCCGCACAGCCTCGATGCGGAAACCTCGTTGCTCGGCGCCCTCCTCCTCGACCCCGAGGTGATCGGCGTCGTCGCGCCGCTCCTGACCCCCGACGACTTCTACCGGTCCGCCCACGGGAAGCTGTTCGAGGTCATCCGCTCGTTGTTCGACCGCGGCGAGCCGTCCGACGCGCTGATCGTGCTGCGCGAGTGCGAGCGGCTGAAGATCCTCGACGAGATCGGCGGGCGCGAGTTCCTCGCGTCGCTCGCGCGGTCCGTGGCGACGGCCGCCAACGCCGAGCACTACGCCAAGATCGTCCGCGAGAAGGCCATCTCGCGCGGGCTGATCCGCGCGGCCATGGAGATCCAGCGGTCGGCCTACGACGAGGAGGGGCGCGGCAACGAGCTGCTCGAGAAGGCCGAGCACCTGGTGTTCGAGCTGGCCCGCACGAAGGACATGGGCGCGGCGACGAGCGTGCGCGACCTGATCGAGGAGGCGTTCCACGAGCTGGGCGACCGCGACCAGGTGGCGTCGGGCGTGCCCACCGGCTTCACCGAGTTCGACCAGCTGACGACCGGCCTGCACGCCGGCGAGCTGGTGATCGTGGCCGGTCGTCCGTCCATGGGCAAGACGACGTGGGCCATGAACGTGGCCTACAACGTCGCCGTCGAGGCGGGGCGCGGCGTGGCCGTCTACGCCCTCGAGATGAGCAAGCAGCAGATCGCGAAGAACATCCTGGCGGCGCGCGCCGAGGTGCCCGCGCAGAAGCTGCGCGGCGGGCGGTTCCTCTCCGACGAGGAGTTCGCGCGGCTGACGGACGCGGCGAACCCGCTGATGCAGGCGCCGCTGTTCATCGACGACTCGCCGGGCCTCAACCCCACGACGCTGCGCGCGAAGGCGCGCCGCCTGAAGCAGAAGCACGACATCCAGCTGATCGTGATCGACTACCTCCAGCTGATGGAGGGCGGCGCGGGCAAGAAGACCGACAGCCGCCAGGAGGAGATCTCGTACATCTCCCGGTCGCTCAAGATGCTCGCGCGCGAGCTGCGGGTGCCGATCATCGCGATCTCGCAGCTGAACCGCGCGGCGGAGACGCGCGAGGACCACAAGCCGCGCCTGTCGGACCTGCGCGAGTCGGGCGCCATCGAGCAGGACGCCGACCTCATCTGCTTCCTCTACCGCAAGCACTACTACACGAAGGCCGAGAGCGACCGCGGGCTCGCCGAGATCATCGTGGCCAAGCAGCGCAACGGCCCCACGGACTCGGTGCAGCTGGTCTTCCTCGACCAGTTCATGCGGTTCGACAACCGGCACTTCGGCTCCGAGCCGCCTCGCTGACCGCGCCCGCCGCCGGGCCGCGGGCGGCGGGACGGGCGCGACGGAGCGGCGCGGGCGGGGCCGGCCGATGGGGGGGACGCGAGGCCCGCGCGGGGGCCGTCCCTCGCGCGGAGGTTTCCGGTCGATACCGCGCGCGCGGTGGGTTCCCCCCCGGAGAGCAACCTGCGGTCGGGCGTCCCTCGTCGGGTAGGATGCGCCCTTCCGCGTGGGTTGTGGGCGGCGACGGGCACCGACGTGCCCGGTGCGGGCCCCCCGGTCGTCCGAGCGCCGGTCGTGGGCCCTGGGCCCCCGACGGACGTCGGCCACGGCCGGTCCGGGAACGGGTCGCATGTCCGGGAGGTTGGGCGCTTGGGTCGATCCGACGGGCCGATCTCGCCGCAGGGAGCATGGCTCCGTCGGGTCGCCGTCGGCGCGCTCGCCGGCGCCGTCGGCCTGGTGTCGATCGTCGGCTGGAGGTCGTCCGACCGCGCGAGGGCGGACGACTCGCTGCCTCCGCCGCGCCGGCGGGGCGCGCCGCCCGATCCCGCGCCGGCTCCGGCGCCGGCTCCCGCGCCGACGCCGGCTCCCGCGCCGCAGCCCGCCCCCCAGCCGGCGCCCGTTCCCCAGCCTGCTCCGCAGCCGGCGCCGGTTCCCCAGCCGACCCCGGCTCCCCAGCCGGCCCCGACTGCTCAGCCTGTGCCCGCGCCGCAGCCGGTCCCCCTGCCGGTGCCGGACGCCGCGCCGCCCGGCGGCCTGCCGCGCAGCGGGACGCAGATCGTCCGCAAGATCGAGTTCGAGGGGAACACGGCGTACGCCGCCGAGAGCATCAAGCTGAAGATGCGGCTCAAGGAGGGGCGCCCGTTCGACCCCTCGCTGCTCGACATCGACACGGCGATGCTCTACCAGTTCTTCCAGGAGGTCACGATCGACCTCCAGGACGTGCCGGGCGGCGTCGCGCTCAAGTTCGTCGTGTCCGAGAACCCGGTCGTCCGCGACCTCGTGATCAACGGCCTCGAGGCGATCAAGCGCGAGGAGATCGAGGCCCTGCCCCTGCGCACCCGCGTCGGGTTCCCCCGCGTGCAGCGCAACCTCGACCTCGACCGCGAGGACGTCGCCGCCGCCTACCGCCGCCGCGGGTACGCCTTCGCCACCGTCGCGAGCCCGGTCTACGAGGAGCGCCTGCCCACGGGCGGCCTGCGCGTCGTCTTCACCGTGGTCGAGGGCCCGCAGGTCAAGGTGGACGAGATCGTGCTGCGCGGGAACACGTCGGTCCCGCGCAAGCAGCTGCTCGACGCGATGCTGACGAAGACGTCGAAGTTCCTGTCGTCGCAGTACTTCAACGAGGAGACGCTCCGCGAGGACGTGGTCGAGCTCCGCCGCGTCTACCGCGCCGAGGGGTACCTCGACGCCGAGGTCGTCCTCGAGGACCTGCGGTTCTCGGACGACAAGTCCGAGGTCGTGGTGACGATCGCCTTCACGGAGGGCCAGCAGTACCGCGTCGGCGCCGTGCGCTTCGACGTCAAGCGCCAGGAGACGGGCCCCGGCGCCGCGCCGCCCGAGGACCGCGCGTACTTCACGCAGGACACGCTCCGCGACCTCCTCGGGCTCGCGCCCGGCGACGTGTACGCGGGCAAGACCGAGGAGCGGGGCCGCAAGCGGATCCAGGAGGCGTACTTCCAGCGGAGCTATCTCGAGGCCTCCGTCGAGAAGGCCGAGCTCCTCCCGCGTGTTGAACGTCACTCCGTCGACGTCGTCGTCCGCGTCGCCGAGGGCGACAAGTACCGCGGGGCCCGCGTCCAGATCGTCGGCAACGAGTTCACGCGCGACAAGATCATCCGGCGCGAGATCACGGCCGCGCCCGGCGACTACGTCGACCGCAACGCGCTCGACCGCGGCCTCGCCCGCGTCCGGGGCCTGCGGTACTTCGACCGGGTGACCCGCCGCTTCGAGGACGTCATGGGCCCCGACGGCGCGCCGCTGCCGGCCCAGAAGGACATCGTCTACGAGGTCGTCGAGGGCAAGACGGGCAAGCTCAACATCGGCGGCGCGATCTCCGACTCCGGCGGCCTCTCGGCCAACGTCCAGTTCCTGAAGAAGAACTTCGACATCGCCCGCCCGCCCCGCTCGTTCGACGACCTCGCGTCGGGGCGCGCGTTCACCGGCGCCGGCCAGTCGCTCGACATCGACCTCCAGCCGGGCACGGTGGTCAGCAGCTTCGGCGTGGACTTCGGCGAGCCGCGGCTCTTCGGCACGCGGCTCGGGCTGCGCGTCGGCGCGAGCAAGCGCATCGGGTTCCGCGAGTCGTACCGCGAGGACATCACGGGCTACTACGTCCGGCTGTCGCACCCGGTCTACGAGTCCGCCGACGACCGCTGGCAGCTCGACGCGGGCCTGACGTGGCGCCAGGAGATCCGCGCGATCCGCGACGTGCGCGACGGCGCGGTCCCCGGCGTGTTCCTCTTCGAGGGCGAGCGCGAGCTGCGGTCGCTCGCGTTCAGCCTCGCCCTGCGCCACGTCGACGACCCGCTGCGCCCGGCCGACCGGATGACGACGACGTTCAGCTTCGAGCACGTCGGCGGCGTGCTCGGCGGCGAGCTCGACTACTGGCGCGCCGACCTCAACCACGACCAGCGCTGGAAGGTGGCCGAGGACGACCTCGGCCGGCGGTCGTGGCTGTCGGTGTCGGTCACGGGCGGCCTCGCCGACGCGTTCGGCGACACGCCCGAGGTGCCGCCCTACTCGCGCTTCTACGCCGGCGGCCGCGACACCCTGCGCGGGTTCGAGTACCGCGGCGTCGGCCCGCACAGCAACGACCGCCCCATGGGCGGCGAGTTCCTCCTCGCGGCGTCGGTGCAGTACGAGCGCCCGCTCCTCGAGGAGTTCCTCTCGGTGGTCGGGTTCGTCGACACCGGCACGCTCTCGACGTCCATCGCCGAGGGGATCGACCCGTTCCGCGTGGCGGTCGGCGCCGGCATCCGCCTGCGGATCCCCGGGATCTTCACGGAGACCCCGATCGCCGTGGACTTCGCGTACCCCCTCCGCAAGGAGGACGAGGACGAGACCCGTCTCATCTCGTTCTCGCTCACGCGCGACTTCTGACGGCGCCGGCCGGGCGCGTCGGTCCTCCCCCGGGGGGCCCCCGATCCCCGTAGGCAAGTCGCTCGTGGTCTTGGACAATCCCCTGCTTGCCGTTCGCGGCGTTCCTCGGTCCTTCCCCGGAGCCCCTCCATGCGACGCATCTCCCTCTCCGCGACCGTCCTCGGTCTCACCGGGCTCGCCGTCGGCGGCCTGCTCTCGACCGGCCTCCTGGCCCAGCGCGCCGTCGTCGCCGCCCCCGGGGACGCCCCGCGCGTCGCGGCCGTGGACGTCTTCAAGCTCCTGAAGGACGCGCCGAGCCAGAAGGCGATCGACGCCAAGCGCAAGGCCGACCGCGACGCGGTCGAGGCGTTCAAGGAGGAGCAGGGCAAGAAGCTCCGCGCGCTGAACGAGGAGCTCGCGGGCCTCACGAAGTTCGACCCCCGCCGCCGCGGCCTCGAGGAGAACCTCGCCCGCGCGTCGGCCCTCGCCGAGTTCGAGGTGAAGTGGCGCGTCGCCCGCGCGGACGAGGACTACAGCACCGCCCTCGAGAAGCTGTACGCCGAGGTCCGCGGCACGATCCGCGAGGTCGCGTCGGCCAACGGCTTCGCCCTCGTGATCGCCAAGACCGACGACGCGCTCAACCTCGAGCGCCCGAGCGAGTTCACCCTCTCGGTCGCGATGCGCCCGGTCCTGTACGCCGACCGCACGGTGGACATCACGGGCCTCGTCGCCGACCGCCTCGCCCAGGCCACGCCGCCGGCCCCGCCGGCCGCGCCGTCGCCCGGCACCGTCCCGCCCGCGCCCTCGTCGCCGGGTTCGGTCCCGCCGCCGCCCCCGTCGTCGCCGACGCCGGGCATGCGCTAGGCGTCCCCGAGGACATGTCGCGGCCGCAGCGCACCGTACGACAGGACGTCGCCGTCCGGGGCGTGACGCTCCACGGCGGCACCGAGGTCGAGGTGCGTCTGCGTCCGGCCCCGGCCGACGCGGGGGTCGTGTTCGTCCGCAAGGACCTGCCCGGCGAGCCGCGGATCCCCGCGGACGCCGCGCACGTGGTCGCGGGCGAGCACCGCACCGTGCTGCGCGGCGAGGGCGGGGCCACCGTCGAGACCGTCGAGCACCTGCTCGCGTGCGCGACGGCCCTCGGCGTCGACAACTTCGTGGCCGAGCTCACGGGGCCCGAGCTGCCCGGGCTCGACGGCTCGGCGGCCGAGTACGTCGCGTTGTTCGACCGGGCCGGCGTCGTCGACCTCGCGGTCCCGCGCCGCACGCTGACCGTCGACGCGCCGCTCGACGTCACGTGGGAGCCCGCCGACAAGTGGTTCGCGGTCAGTCCGCGCGTGCCGGCCGCGGGGCAGGCGGGGCTCAAGGTGGCGTACACGTACGCCGCCTCCGACCACGCGCAGTCCGCGACCTTCGCCGTGGACGCCGACACGTTCCGCCGCGAGATCGCGCCCGCGCGCACGTTCGTCCTCGAGGCCCACATGAAGGCCGCGCTCGCCCGCGGCGAGGGCAAGGGCGCGACGCCCGACAACACCGTGGTCCTGCTGCCCGGCGGGGGCACGCAGCGGCCGACGCGGTTCCCCGACGAGTGCGCCCGGCACAAGGTGCTCGACCTCCTCGGCGACCTCTTCCTCGCGGGCGGCGACGTCGTCGCGACGGTGCGCGCCCACCGCACCGGCCACCGCGAGAACGCCGCGCTCGTCGAGCGCCTGCGGGCGTCCGGCACGTTCGTCGCCGGCGACGCGGTCAAGCGCCCCGTGCTCGACCACGTGCAGATCCGGCGCGTGCTCCCGCACCGCTACCCCATGCTGCTCGTCGACCGCGTGGTCGAGATCGACGGCTTCCAGCGCGCCGTCGGCCTCAAGAACGTCACGCTCAACGAGCCGTACTTCGTCGGCCACTACCCGGAGCAGCCCATCATGCCGGGCGTGCTCCTCGTGGAGGCCATGGCGCAGCTCGGCGGCCTGCTCCTGCTCCGCAAGCTGGAGCTGACCGGCCGCCTCCCCGTGCTGCTCTCGATCGACCGCGTGAAGTTCCGCCGGGCCGTCGTGCCGGGCGACCAGGTCCGCCTCGAGGCCGAGACCGTCCGGCTCGCCTCGGGCCGCGGCCGCGTGCAGTGCCGCGCGCTCGTGTCGGGCGCGCTGGCCGCCGAGGCCCGCCTCAACTTCGCGCTGACGCAGGAGACCCGTCCGTGAAGCGCATCCACCCGACCGCCGTCGTGGACCCCGCGGCCGAGCTCGGCGACGACGTCGTCGTCGGCCCGCTCTGCGTGATCGACGGCCCCGTGAAGGTCGGCGCCCGCACCGTCCTGCACGCGCACGTGACCCTCATGGGGCACACGGTGATCGGCGAGGGCAACGTCGTCCACGCGGGCGCGGTGCTCGGCGCGCCCCCGCAGGACCTCAAGTACGCCGGCGCGATCACGCGCCTCGTCGTCGGCGACCGCAACCAGATCCGCGAGCACGTCACCTTCCACGCGGGCACCGAGAAGGGCGGCGGGCTCACCACCGTCGGCAGCGACGGCATGTTCATGGCGGGCTGCCACGTCGCCCACGACGGCCACGTCGGCAACGGCGTGATCATGGCCAACCACGTCCTGCTCGCCGGCCACGTCACGGTGGGGGACCGCGCGGTGCTCAACGGCGCGGCCGCCGCCCACCACTTCTCGTCGGTGGGCCGCCTCGCCTACGTCGGCGGCCTCTCGCGCATCGTGCGCGACATCCCGCCGTTCTGCATCGCCGAGGGGCACCCCCTCCGCATCCGCGGCGCCAACGTCGTCGGCATGCGCCGCGCCGGCTTCGCCGCCGACGCCATCGCCCGCATCCGCGACGCGATCCACCGCATCTTCGTGAGCGACCGCGAGCCCGCCCGCGTGGCGATGGAGCGCCTCGAGCAGGAGCACCGCGGCGACCCCCTCATCGCCGAGCTCCTCGAGTTCATCCGCCGCTCCGACCAGGGCCGCAACGGCCGCGCGAACGACCGTCGCGCCGGCGCCCCGCCCGCCCCGGCGCCCGCGGCGCCGCCCGCCGCCGGCCGGACGGCCTGACCGTGGCGCCCACCCGTCCCCTCCACCGCGCGCCCAAGGTGGCGGTCGTCGGCGTGGGCGGCTTCGGCCGCCACCACGCCCGCATCTACGGCGAGCTCATGGCGCTCGGCGAGTGCCGCCTCGTCGGCCTCGTCGACCGCGACGTCGAGAAGGCCCGTCCGCACGCCGACGCGTGGGGCGTGCCCGTCGTCGCGCGTCTCGAGGACCTTCCCGAGGCCCCCGACGCCGTCACCGTGGCGGTGCCGACGGTCTTCCACCGGACGGTGGCCGAGCCGCTGCTGCGGCGCGGCGTCCACTGCCTCGTCGAGAAGCCCATCGCCGCCACCTCCGACGAGGCCCGCCTCCTCGTCGAGGCCGCGCGCGCGGGCGGCGCCGTCCTCGCCGTGGGCCACGTCGAGCGCTTCAACCCGGTCATGACCGCGGTCGAGCGCCTCGGCATGAAGCCGCGTTTCCTCGAGGTCCACCGCCTCGCGCCCTACACCTTCCGCTCCGCCGACGTCGGCGTGGTCATGGACCTCATGATCCACGACCTCGACATCGTGCTGCACCTCGTCGGCGAGGAGCCGTCCGGCGTCGACGCGGTGGGGGTGCCCGTCATCGGGCCCCGCGAGGACATCGCAAATGCCCGCCTCCAGTTCCCGAGCGGCGCCGTCGCCAACGTGACCGCGAGCCGTGTCTCGCTCACCAAGATGCGCAAGGTCCGGGTCTTCGGCCCCGACGCCTACGTCTCCCTCGACTACGACAAGCGCCAGGCCGTCCTCGTCCGCACCACCGACAAGCTCGACGCCGTCCGCCGCGACCCCAAGGCCGCCGCCGCGGCCGCCGCCGCCGGGTCGGGCCTCGCGTTCACCGACTTCGTCCGCTCCGAGTTCCTGACCATCGACGAGGCCGAGCCGCTGAAGGAGGAGCTCCGCTCCTTCCTGGCCGCCGTCCGCGACGGCACGGCCCCCCGCGTGCCGGGCGAGCAGGGCGCCCGGGCCCTGACGCTCGCCGAGCGCATCCTCGCCTCCATCGGCTCCCGCCCCGGCGTCGCGGGCTGACGGGCCCGCCGGGCCGCGCGGCCTGCGCGCCCCGCGCCGCGGCCCGACCCCGTCCCCTCGTGGGACGGCCGCGCACGGCCCATCTCGACGTAACTCGCGACCGGGCCTCGGGTTGTGGCCGTTCGGCCCCGCTTGACGGCCGACGGTTCCCCCCTACACTCGCCCCTTCGGTCGCTGCAACCCGAACAATCCGGCAAGCCCCTCGTGCGGGGGCTCGGCGATCGCAACTCCGGAGTCCCCCCTTGTCCCAGATCACCATCACCGAGCTCCTCGAGAGCGGCGTCCACTTCGGCCACCGTGCCAGCAAGTGGAACCCGAAGATGCGGCCGTTCATCCACGGCAAGCGCAACTCGATCCACATCATCGACCTCAAGGAGACGGTGAAGGGCCTGCTGCGGGCCTGCCACTTCGTCCAGGAGACCGCCGCCGAGGGCGGCAAGGTCCTCCTGGTCGGCACGAAGCGGTCCGCCCGCGACGCGGTCCGCGCGGTGGCCCAGCGGACGGGGATGCCGTACGTCACCGAGCGCTGGCTCGGCGGCACGCTCACGAACTTCCGGACGATCCGCTCGCGCCTCGACCGCCTGAAGGAGCTCGACGACCTCGAGGCCTCGGGCGTCGTGGCCGCGCTGTCGAAGAAGCTCCAGGCGCGCCACTTCCTCGAGAAGAGCAAGATCCTGAAGAACCTCGAGGGCGTCCGCGGCCTGCAGGACCTGCCGGCGGCCCTCGTGATCGTCGACCCGGGCCACGAGCACATCGCCGTCGCCGAGGCCAACAAGACGGGCACGCCCTGCGTGGCGCTGCTCGACACCGACTGCGACCCGGACCTCGTGGACATCGCGATCCCGGGCAACGACGACGCCATGCGCTCGGTGCAGCTGATCCTCTCGCGCCTCGGCGACGCCATGGACGCGGGCCTCAAGAACTGGCAGGCGAAGGCGGCCGAGCTCGAGAAGATCGAGGCCGACAAGCGCAAGGTCGAGGAGGCCAAGCGGGCCGAGATGGACCGCCGCCGCCAGGTCGAGCAGGACTGGCAGAAGAAGCTCAAGGCCGAGGCCGAGGCCCGTCGCGCCCGCGCGAACACCGAGGCCGCGCTCCAGGCCCTCGAGCACGAGGCCGGCAGCCGCGAGGAGGGCGTCACGCGCCCCATCGAGGACGAGCCGGAGGAGAAGCCCTCGCGCGACGCCAAGGACGCGCCGGCCGGCGAGAAGCCCGCGGGCGACGCGCCCAAGGCCTGACGCCTCGGGTACGCGAGGCCCGGCGCGCGCCGGGCCTCGCGTACCCCTCACCCGACCGGTCCCGCGTTCCCCGCGACCGGTCGTCCCGGCGGGCGCCGCCGGACCTTCTTTGCCCCGCCCGTCGTCCCTCGCCCGACCGATCCGATCCCCGAGTCCCGACCCCCGCAGGTTCCCCCATGTCGAACGAAGAGATCTCCGCCAAGCTCGTGATGCAGCTGCGGGCCGCCACCGGCCTGCCGATGATGAAGTGCAAGGAGGCCTTGCTGGCCAACGACAGCAACTTCGAGAAGGCCGTCGAGTGGCTCCGCAAGAAGGGCCTCGAGACCGCCGCGAAGAAGGCCGACCGCGTCATGAAGGAGGGCCGCGTCGCCATCAAGTCGTCGCCCGACGGCTCGGCGGCCGCGATGGTCGAGGTCGACTGCGAGACCGAGCCGGTGTCCGGCGGGCCGGACTTCAAGGCGCTGGTCGACGGCGTGCTCGCGCTCGCGTACGAGAAGCTCGCGCCGACGGGCCCGGGCGAGGTGCCGGCCGAGCAGGTGCTCGGGTGGCCCCACGCCGGCGGGACCGTCGACACGTCGGTGAAGTCGCTCGTCGCGAAGATCGGCGAGAACATGGCCGTGCGCCGCGCGGCCGCCTTCAAGGGCGGGCGCGTGGTGACCTACCTCCACTTCAACGGCAAGGTGGGGGTGCTCGCGCAGCTCGACGGCTCGCCGTCGGCCCTCGCGTCGGACGCCGTGAAGGCGTTCGCGAGCGACCTCGGCATGCACGTCGCCTTCGCCAAGCCGACCGCGATCACGCGGGACCAGGTGGCGAAGGAGGCGGTCGAGAAGGAGCTCGAGATCTACCGCGACCGGGCCAAGCAGGACCCGAAGATGGCCAACAAGCCGCTGGCCATCGTCGAGAAGATCCTCGTGGGCCAGCTCGACAAGTTCTACGCGGGCATCGTGCTGAACGAGCAGCCGTGGGTGAAGGACGACGCGATGACGGTGAAGGCCGTCCTCGACGGCGTCTCGAAGGCCGCGGGCGGCGCGGTCTCGGTGCAGCGCGTGGCGCTCTTCCAGGTCGGCGCCTGATGCCGGCCGGCGCGCCCCTCGCCTGGAAGCGGATCCTCCTGAAGGTCTCGGGAGAGGCGCTCTCCGGCGAGGGGCGCCTCGGGATCGACGGCGGGCCGCTGCACGCGCTCGCCGAGGAGATCGCGGCGGCGGCGAGGACCGGCGCCGAGATCGCGATCGTGAACGGCGGCGGCAACATCGTCCGCGGCGCGCAGATGGCCATCAAGGGCATCGGGCGCGCGACCGCCGACTACATGGGCATGCTCGCCACGGTGATCAACGCCCTGGCGCTCCAGGACGTGCTCGAGAGCCTCGGCGCCCCGACGCGGGTGCTGTCGGCGATCGAGATGCGCGGCGTGGCGGAGCCCTACATCCGCCGGCGTGCGATGCGGCACCTCGAGAAGGGCCGGATCATCATCCTGGCGGGCGGCTCGGGCCACCCGTACTTCTCGACGGACACGACGGCGGCCCTGCGCGGCAGCGAGATCGGCGCGCAGGTGCTGCTGAAGGGCACGAAGGTGGACGGGGTCTACGACAAGGACCCCAAGCGGCACGGCGACGCGCAGCGCTTCCTCGACGTCTCGTTCGAGGAGGTCTACGCGCGGCGGCTGCAGGTGATGGACCGCACGGCCATCACGATGTGCCAGGAGAACGCGCTGCCCATCGTCGTGTTCGACATGGGCGTCGCGGGCAACCTCGCGCGCGTCCTGCGCGGCGAGGCGATCGGAACGCGGGTCGGCTTTTCGGCCTAGGGAGCGACCACGATGGGCGTCGACGACATCCTGCTCGAGACCGAGGAGAAGATGGAGGGCGCCGTGGCGCACCTCGCGGGCGAGCTCCGCGGGATGCGGACCGGCCGCGCCAGCCCGGCCCTCGTGGACAACCTCCGCGTGGACTACTACGGGGCCATGACGCCGCTCTCGCAGATGGCGCAGATCGGCTGCCCCGAGCCGCGGCTGATCGTGATCAAGCCGTTCGACGCCTCGGCGATCCCGAACATCGACAAGGCGATCCAGACGAGCAACCTCGGGCTCAACCCGCAGAACGACGGCAAGGTGATCCGCCTGATCCTGCCGCCGCTCTCCGAGGAGCGCCGCAAGCAGCTCGTGAAGGTCGTGAAGGAGCAGGGCGAGACGGCCAACGTCGCGATCCGCAACGTGCGCCGCGACGGCAACAAGGCCGCCGACACCGCCTTCAACGACCGCGCGATCACCGAGGACCAGCTCGACGAGGTCAAGGAGCAGATCCAGACGCTCACGAAGACCTACGAGGGCAAGGTGAAGGAACTGGTGGACAAGAAGTCCGCCGAGCTGATGGAGTAGCGGCCGGCGCCCGTCCGTCGACGGCGGGGCCTCGCGATCCGGGCGAGCGTCGTCCACGAACCGGCCGGCGCGTTCGTCGTCCATCGGCGCGACCGGCGGGCGGCCGCAAGGGCCGCGCCCTACGGGTCGCGGCATCGATCGCCGTCTTCGGTGACTCGCGCGCGTGTCGCGTGTGCCGCGATGGGTCCGACGGCGTGATCGAGGTCGTGCCGCCGCGTTCGCCGTCCATCGGCGCGGCCGGCGGGCGGCCGCAAGGGCCGCGCCCTACGGGTCGCGGCGTCGATCGCCGTCTTCGGTACCTCGCGTGCGTGTCGCGTGTGCCGCGATGGGTCCGACGGCGTGATCGAGGTCGTGCCGCCGCGTTCGTCGTCCATCGGCGCGACCGGCGGGCGGCCGCAAGGGCCGCGCCCTACGTGCGTCTGTGATCGATTTCGGACAGGGAGGTGCAAGTCTTCCTCTGGCAGACACACTCCGGCCAGAAGCCGACAGGAACCGCGTCCCCGCGAGGGGGGGTGGGAAGCATCTGGAGGCGAACGAGCAGTC
>JAEUHO010000147.1 GCA_016795345.1 Planctomycetia bacterium
TCTTCTCGAGGGGGCATCGGGCCACGACGCGGCGCTCCCCCGCCCGACGCGGGCGCGGACGGACCCGCGGGAGCGGAGCGGGCCGGCCCTCGCGGTCGACGGGGCCCGGGTCGATCGCGCTACTTCTTGTCGGCGGCGAGCTCGGCCTCGAGGGCCTCGACGATGTCGCCCGCGCGCCGGCCGGCCAGGGTGCCCTCGTACTTCGAGGCGATCGCCTTGAACAGCGGGATCGCCTCCTTCGGCGAGAGGTCCTTGTCCTTCTGCTGGTCGAGGGCGGCCTGGAGCCGCTTGCCCGCGGCCACCGCGTCCTTCTTGGCCTTGTCCGCCGCGATCGCCTTCAGCTGCTCCGTGGCGTCGTTCGCGGCCGGCATGCCCGCGAAGCACTTCTTCGCGCGCTCGAGCGTCAGCGACGCGGCGTACCAGTCGCCCTTCTCGCCGTCGGCCTTGGCGTCGTCGAGCGCGCTCCCGGCCTGCCAGTCGAGCCAGTCGCGCAGGGCCTCGGCCGCCTTGCGGTCGTCCTCGCCGAGCGTCGTGCCCTCGAGGAGCTTCGCGACCTTCCCGTGCGCCTCGCCGAACTTCTCCTTCTTCACGGCCGCGCCGAGCGGCTCCAGCGGCTTCGTCAGCTTGGGCGGCATCCGGACCGTCTCGAGCGCCGCCTCGATCTGCTGGTCGTTCGGGAGCCCCTTCATCAGGATGCGCCCGTCGGCGCCGATGAGCCACGGCGACGGCACCGACGTCGTGCCGTAGGACGCGCCGCTGTTCGTGGACTCGACGACGAGCATGTACTTCGCCGCGTGCTTCTCCACGAACTTGTCCACGAGGGCCCGGGCCTCGTTCGTGATGCCGATCACGCGGAGCCCGCGCTCGCCGTACTTCTCGTGCAGCTCGGTGAGGTGCGGCGCCTGCTGGTTGCACGGCCCGCACCACGTCCGGAAGATCTCGAGGAACACCACCTGCCCGCGCAGGCTGCGCAGCGAGCAGGCCTCGCCGTTGATGAACTCCTTGCCCTCGAAGTCGGGCGCCTTCTCGCCGGCCTCGAGGCTCTTCACCTCGGCGCGGCCGACGGCGACGGGCAGCAGGATCGACGACGCGAGCACGAGCCAGGCGAAACGACGCGACATGGGCCACCTTGGCGGGGACGTCCGACCACCCCCACGCTACCCGACCGAGGCACGGCCCTCCATGCCCCGGGCGCACCCCCGGTCCGCCCGCCGCGCGGAGGGGAGACGGGCCGGTGGCCCCGTACGCTTTCCCCGGTTCCCCCCCATCCACCCCCGAGGCCCCTCCATGTCGCGTTCCCCCCTCGCCCGGACCGCCGGCGCGATGCTGCTCGCCGCTTCCCTCGCGCTCGCCGGCTGCATCAAGCAGTCCGACGACGTCACGGTCACCGCCGACGGCTCCGGCACGTACTCCGAGACCATCGTCCTCGACCTCGCGGCCATGAAGGGCCTCGAGGAGGCGTTGGGCGGCGGCCCCGGCGCCGGCAAGGACGCGCCCGGCATGGGCGACGTGACGACCGGCCCCGCCAACGACGATCCGCTCGAGAAGCTCAAGAAGGAGTGGAAGGGCATCGAGGGCCTCGAGGTCACCAAGGCGACCTCCGAGCAGAAGGACGGCAAGACCACGGTCGTCGTCGAGGCGAAGTTCAAGACGCTCGAGGCCTACGCCCGCGCGACCGGCATGGAGCTGAACGCCGACCTCAAGGAGAACGACGACGGGTCGTGGACGCTGCGCTTCTCGTCGAACGCGAAGCAGGGCGAGGGCACGGCCGCGCCCGGCGGCAAGGACGACGCCGCGGAGATGGCGAAGGCGATGATGCCGATGCTCGAGCCGTTCATGAAGGACCTCGAGGTCACGCGCAAGCTCACCCTGCCCGGCACGATCGTCTCGACCGACGGGACCAAGAGCGAGGACGGCACCTCCGTCACGTGGAAGGTCACGTGGGAGGACCTGAAGAAGGGCGGCGACTTCCCCGCCCAGACCGTGACGTTCAAGGGGGACGACTTCGACCTGAAGCCGTTCTCGGTGAAGCGCGCCCACGAGGGCGGCCCGGGCGGCCCCGGCCCGAAGTAACCCGCGTCCCTCGGCCCGCGCCGCGCCCGGTGCGGCGCGGGCCGTTCCCCCGTCGCGGGCCCCCGCTCCGCGACGACCCCGGCCCTCGACCGCGAGGCCCGGTGGCCGGCGGCCCGCGTCAGCGCGGCGCGGCGGGCCCGGCGCCGGGCGCGGGCGCGTGGCCCGGCGACGCGTAGTGCGCGCGCAGGTCGTCGCGCCCGAAGTCGTTCAGGGGATCGCGCCACAGGCTGTGGACGTGGTTCCCGCCGCCCTGCGTGTTGTCGAGCTCGATCCACACGCGCGGGCCGTGGATCCGGTAGTAGTACGCCGTCCCGTGCCGCATCCCGCCGGCCCACGCGAACCGCGTCGTGTCGAGCCCGGCCCGCACCAGGTCGAGGTACGGCCGGCCGGCTTCGTCGCGCGCGAGCCCCACGTAGGCCTCGATCAGGCGCAGCAGGGTCGCGCGCTGCGCCTCGGTGAGCTCGGTCGCGAGCAGCCCCTCCGGCCTCGCGAGCGCGTCGAGCCGTCCCGGCCCGGCGACGATGTCGCCGAACGAGCGGCCGCGCAGCGCCGCCGCGGCGAGCTGCCGCGCGTCGAGGCTCGACACGAGCGAGAACGCGAGCTCGACCTCGTCGGCCTGCAGCCGCTCGCCCGCCCGCGGGCCCGAAGGCACGCGCGCGGGGTTCGACCCGGTGAACAGCGGCGTGAACGCCGCGCGGCCTTCCGCGGCGACGGTGACGTTCACCGACAGGTGGTGCCCCTCGACGCGCCAGCCCCACGGCACGACGCCCGGCGTCCCGAACACGACGAACGCGTAGTTGAGCGGGTCACGGAAGCGGCGCGACGAGCCCTCGAGGTCGGCGAGCACCGCCTCGAGCGCCATGATGGCCTCCGCGCGGTCGGCGCCCTTCGTCGAGAGCCCGGCGCGCAGGAGCGCGGTCGCGGCGGCGCGCTGGGGCTCGGACATGTCGCGCAACGCGAGGCCCGGCCGGCTGCGCGGGACGTAGTGCCAGTCGCGCCGCGCGTCCGACGCGAACGGCACCTGCGCGGCGTCGGCCCGCGGCAGCGTGGCGAGCCACGTCCGCGCGGCGCGGGCCATGCCGTCGAGCCACGCGGCCTCGGCGGAGCGCGCCGGCGCCGGCGCGAGCAGCCCCGCCGCGACGAGGACCGAGCACGCGATCGCGACCACGACGAGATGCTTCACGCGGGGCTCCGTCCGACACGCCCGGGATCGGCGCCCTGCGATCGTACCGACGCCCTCGGGCCCCGCGGGCTTCGCCTTGCGGCCGAGCGGCCGAGTGCTCCGCGGAAGGGCTCCATCGGAGCGGGAGGATAGGCTCGGGGCCCGTGAGCCGCACCGCCCTCCTCGCCGGATGCGCGCTGGTCGCGTTCGCGGGCAACTCGATCCTCTGCCGCGGCGCGCTCGCGGGCGGCCACGCGGACCCCGCGACGTTCACCCTGGTCCGCGTCGCGACGGGCGCCGGGATGCTCGCCGTCCTCGCGCGCGGGCGCGCGCGCGGCGACGGGCGCCGCACGCCCGCACGCGCGATCGCGTTGTTCGCCTACGCCGCGCTGTTCTCGTGGGCGTACGTCCGGGTGCACGCGGGCCCGGGCGCGCTCGTGTTGTTCGCCGCGGTGCAGCTGACGATGCTCGGCGCGGCGGTGCGCGCGGGCGTCGGCCCGCGGGGCGTGCAGTGGGCCGGGCTCGCGCTCGCGCTCGGCGGCCTCGCCACGCTGACGCTCCCGGGCGCGACGGCGCCCGACCCGGTCGGCGTCCTCGCCATGGCCGGGGCCGGCGTCGCGTGGGGCGCGTACTCGCTCCTCGGCCGGAGCGCCGGCGATCCCGTCGTCGCGACGGCCGCCGCCTTCCTCGGCGCGCTGCCGCTCGCGCTCGTCGCCGCCGCGGTCGCGTGGGCGACCGGGACGGTCCGGGCCGACGCGGCGGGCGTCGCGCTCGCGACGGCCTCGGGCGCCGGCCTCTCGGGCCTCGGGTACGTCGTGTGGTACGCGGTCCTGCCGGCGCTCGGCACGACGCGGGCCGCGGTGCTGCAGCTCGCGGTGCCCGTGCTCGCGGCCGTCGCGGCCACGCTGCTCCTCGGCGAGGCGCCCTCGCTCCGCCTCCTCGCGGCGGGCGCGGCCGTGCTCGGCGGCATCGCGCTCGCGACCCTGCGCCGCCCGTCGCCTTCGTCCCGCTGAACGCGCCGATCGCGCCACCGCCGGCCTCCGGACCGCCGCGCGCGCCCGCGATATGCTGGCGCCCGGAGACCTCCGCGAGGAGACGAGATGACCATCGACGCCCCGGCCCCCGCCACCGCCCGCTCGCGCGGGCCAGGCCTGCGCGGCCTGGCGCTGCTCGCGACGCTCGTCGCGCTCTCGGCGCCGCGCCCGGCGACGGCCGGCATGATCTCGACGGCGAGCCTCGAACAAGTGTCGGCCGTCTCGTCGCACGTCGGCCTGTTCGACTGGGACCCGTCGAAGGCACGGTTCCGCGTCGTGCGCTGGCTCCGCGGCACGTGGCCCGACGACCACGTCACCGTCTGGGGCCTCTCGCGCTACGTCGCCGACCACCTCGGCCGCGTCGGCGCCCCCGACTCGACCCCGCGCCCCGCGGCGGCGTCGCGGAAGCCGACGCTCACCGGTCGCGTGCTGCTGTTGCTCGAGGAGCTCGACGGACGGCTGTACCACACGGGCATGCGCCGGTACGGCGGCGTCGGCAGCGCCCACGCGGCCGCACGGTTCGTCGCCGCCGGCGGGTCGATCTGGGCCCTCCGCCAGATCATCAATCCGGGCGGGCCGATGCTCACCCGCGACGACGTGACGTCCGAGGCCGAGCTGGTCGAGCACGTGCAACGGTTGCTCGTCGAGCACCCGTACGCGCCGCCGGGACCGGCGCGCCCCGGCGTCGCGCCGCCGCACCGCGAGGCGTTCTTCGCCGCGCTCGGCGAAGCCCCCATCGACTGGTACCAGGGTGGGTGGCGGGCCGAGCTGCCCGGCTGGTCGTCGTCCGTCGGGACGGCGGCCCAGATCGCGGCCGCGGCCACGGCGCTCGCGACGTGGGCGAAGTCCGTCCCCGAGGCGGCGAGGCTCGCCGGTCTCGACGCCTTGCTCCTCCTCGCCCGGAGGATCCAGGGCCCCGGCCCGGACGTCGGACCCGCGCTACGCGCCGCCCACGAGCTCCTCCCGTCCCTGGACGCCGCGGCGGCCCGCCGGTGGATCGTCGACGAACTGGAGTCGGGCGGCTACTACGCGAACCGGGTCGCGCTCGCGCGACTGGCGAAGGACCTCGGCGACGAGGCCTACGAGGCCGCCCTCCGCGTCCTCGAGGGCTGGGTCGAGCGCACCGAGGTCAACGAGGGCACCGCGTGCTTCTGGGCGCTCCGCGAGCTCGGCCACCCCGATCGCGCCGACGCGGCGGCGGCGCGCCGGGCCGCACGCGAGGCACGGGACGCGGCCGCACCCAAGTGAACGTCGTCCGTGACCGCGACGTCACTTCGTCGCGGCGGCCTCCGCGGCGCGGATCTTCTTCGCCACCGCGATCATCTCCTCGGGCTTCACGCGATCGCGGTGGTCGCCGTGGCTCTTCACGAAGCGGATGATGCCCTTGCCGTCCACGATGATCGTCGTGGGGAACGGCAGGCCGAAGGCGTCCTTCGGGGCGTCGGGCTTCACGCTCTCGGGGTTGAGCACGCCGAGCTTGTCGGCGGTCTTGCCCTCGGTGTCGGAGAGGAGCGGCACGCGGTAGGGCTTCTTGTCCTTGAGGCCGTCCTTCGCGATCTTGGCGATCGTCTCGACCGTGTCGGGCGAGCACGCGACGATCGACAGGCCCTCCTTGGCGAGCTTGTCGACGTTGTCGTGCAGGACGATCAGCTGCTTCATGCAGAAGGGGCACCAGACCGCGGAGCGGTACAGCTCGATGACGACCGGGCCCTTCGCGTAGAGGCTCGCCGCGGTGACGTCCTTGCCCTCGGCGTCCTTCCACGTGACCTTCGGCATGGCGTCGCCGGCCACGATGACCGGCACCTTGCCGGTCTGGCGCATGTAGGCCTCGCGGGCCGACGCGTCGCCGGGGCTGCGGATCGCGCACGCGCGGAGCGCCTCGGCGTAGGCCGCGTTGTCGGGCGTGCCCATCGACGTCATGACGTCGGCCTTCAGCTTGAACGGCGCGGGGTCCCACGGATCGAGCTCGGTCGCCTTCGCGAGCGCGTCGAACACGAGCGCGTAGGCCGCCGCGCGCTGCGCGGTCTTCTTGCCCTTCGCCTCGACGGCGAGGACGCGCGCCTCGAGGAGGCGCGGGAGGACGGCCTTCGGGTCGGCCTCGATCGCGGCGGCGACGGCGGTCTTGGCGGCGGCCGCCTTGGACGGGTCGGACTCGGCCGCGGCGACGGCCTTCTCGGCCTCGGCGGAGTCGGCCGCGCGCGCGACGGGCGCGGCGAACGCGAGGAGCAGGGCGAGCGCGGACGGAGCGAAGCGCAGGGTTCGACGCACGGACGTCTCCAGGGCCACGGCCGGGGCCGGGCAACGGGGGGGGATTCTACGGTCGCGCCGCCCGGACCCTCCGGTCCGGCGCGGAGACGGCCGGATCCCCCGGCTCGCCCCCCACCCGGGGCCGAGGGGAGCGGCCCCGCGACCCCGCGCGGGGACGTGCGGGCCCGTCGCCCTCCCGCCGGCGCGCGCGGCACGGCACACTGTCGGCATGTCGTCGTGCCCGTTCTGCGCCCTGGCCCCGGAGAGCGCGGGCGACGACCTCGTGGCCTGGCGGACCCCGCTCGCGTTCGTCGTGGTCCCGACGCAGCAACGCCCCCGCAACCGCGGACACATGCTCGTGCTCCCGAGGGCGCACGTGACGCGCCTCGCCGACACCGACGCCGAGCTGCGGGCCGAGCTCTACGGCGTCGTCGGCCGCGTGAGCCTCGCGGTGCGGAAGGCGTTCGACGCGACGGGCGTGACGGTGTTCCAGAACGAGGCGGCGCCGGACCAGGTCCTCCACCACCTCCACGTGCACGTCGTGCCCCGGCGGGCCGGCGACGACTTCCGGCTCCCGGCGCCGGAGAAGCTCGTGCTCACGCTCGACGAGCGGATCGCGCAGGCCCGGGCGATGCGGGCCGCGCTCGCCTGACGCGAGGCCCGCGCGCGGACGGTCAGGCCATCACGCTCATGGGCGCGGGCGAGACGCCGACCTGCGAGGCCGCGCCCGTGCGCGCGAGGGCCTCGCGCGGGTCGATCCGGCCCGCGAGCAGGTCGCGGTAGGCCTCGAGCGCCGCGCGCGCCTCGGCCCGCGTCTCGCGGACGAACTCGACCCGGAAGCGGCGGACGCCGCGCGCGAGCAGGTCGGGCACGACCGCCGCGGCGCTCACGGGCTCGGCGTGGAAGACCGTGTTGCGGCAGCCGACGTCGACGATCACGGGATGCTCGCGGCCCTTGCCGTCGCGGAGCGAGACCTGGTGGCGCTCGCACGGCCGGCCGCACGTGCGGAAGTCGCGGCCCTGGGAGAGCAGGTGCGCGTAGACGCAGTGCTCGGTGTGGAACGTCGGCATGCGGTGGTGGAGCACCACCGTGCAGCGCGCGGGGTCCGACGCGTCCAGCAGGGCCGTGAGCTGGCGGAAGTCGAGGTCGTGGGAGACGGTCAGCGTGTCGAGCCCGCGGCGCAGGAGCTCGGCGGCGGCGATCGAGTTCGTCACGTTGAGCGAGAAGTCGCCGTGCAGGAGCGGGCGCCGCACGGCCCCCGCCGCGGGCCGGGCCGCGGCCTCCTGGAAGTGGACGAGCGCGCCCCAGTGGCGCACGAGCACGGCGTCGGGGTCGAGCGCCTCGAGGCGGCGGTCGTAGCCCTCCTCGCCGGGCTTCTGCACGCGCACGGTCGCGAGCGTCACGCGCCGACCCGCGTCGCGCGCGCGCGCGACGGCCTTGGCGAGCCCGACCATCTCCATCCAGTCGAGCTCCACCTCGGGCAGCCCGGCGTCGATCGCCGCCTCGAGCTGCGCTTCCTGCCGGCAGAGCGGCAGGAGCACCGGCGGCGCGGCCGGCGCGGCGGGCGTGGGCGCGACCCGCGCGGCCGCGAGGAGGCCGGGGAGCACGGGCTCGCGCGCGACCGTCCGCGCCGGCCCGCGCTCGATCGCGGCGACCAGCTCCTCGACGACGCGACGGCGGAGCGCCTTCAGCTCCGACACGGGCAGGTGCTGGCCGGGCGCGAGGCCCGAGAGGTCGAGGGCCTCGAGCCGGAGCGGCGTCCCGCCGGTCGCGCCGAGCTTGTCGCGGACGAGCGCTTCGTCGAGCCCGGCGCCCTTCGCCGCCACGAGCGGCATCGACGACGCGGCGGACGCCGTGGCGTGCGCGGCGCGCGCCTCGACCTCGAGGGGCGCGCCCTCGCGCCCGCGGACGACCATGGCCATCGGCACGCGGCCCGACGGCTCGTCGGCGCCGACGACGCGCTCGGCCTCGCGCGCGATCAGCGGGTCGCTCGTCACCCAGACGCGCTGGCCGGGCAGGACGCGCGACAGGTCGGGGCCCGGCCGGCCGAACCCGAGCCGCCAGCCGTGCGGTGTCGCGTCCACGCGGAAGACGGGCCCGCCCGGCTCCGCCTGGTCCTCGGGCTGGCCCGCGTCGAACACGACGCCCATGCCCGCGCGCACCTCGATCGGCGCGGGCGCGGGGCCGTCGCTCGCGGTGCTCGAGCCGCCGAGCCCGCGCAGCGCCGCCGACGGCGCGCCCTCGGGCGCGGTGCGGCGCGCGTCGGCCGCGAGGCCGCCGGTCCACGGCCGCACCTCGTCGTCGCGTTCGACGAGCACGCCGTCGGGCAGCACGCGCACGACGCGCCCGAGCGGCACGCCGCGGTGCTTCGGGAAGCGCCCCTCCACGAGCGTCTGGTGGTCCGAGCCGCCGAGGAAGCCGTCGGAGAACCCGCGCGTGTACGCGAGGCCCGCGCGCAGCAGGTCGGCCCGCACGCGGTCGCGGTCGGCGACGTCGGCGCCGCGCACCACCGCATCGACCCAACGCCGGTACGTCTGCGTCGTGGTGAAGACATAGGCCGCGTTCTTCTGCCGCCCCTCGATCTTGAGGCCGTGGACGCCGATCGCCGCGAGGTCCTCGACGGCGCGCAGGCCGGCGAGGTCCTTCGGCGAGAGGAGGTACTTCACGTCGCCGAGGTCGCGCGCGCGCCCGTCGAGCACGAGGTCGTACGGCAGGCGGCACGACTGCGCGCACTCGCCGCGGTTCGCCGACCGTCCGCTCCACGTCGCCGACGTGAGGCACTGCCCCGACCACGACACGCACAGCGCCCCGTGCACGAACGCCTCGAGCTCGACGTCGGTGCCCGAGGCGAACCGGCGGATCTCGTCGACCGACAGCTCGCGCGGCACGACGACCCGCGTGACGCCCAGCGCGCGCGCGAACCGCGCGCCCTCGGGGCTCGAGATCGTCATCTGCGTGCTCGCGTGGACCTCCATCGCCGGCGCGATCGCCCGCGCGAGCAACGCCACCGCGGGGTCCTGCACGATGAGCGCGTCCACGCCGCACTCGGCCGCGCGCCGCACGACCCGCTCGACGAACGCGAGCTCCGTCTCGAAGACGAGCGTGTTCGTCGCGAGGTAGGCCCGCGCGCCCGCGCGGTGGATCCGCGCGACCGTGCGGTCGAGGGTCGCGAGCGAGAAGTTGCCGGCGCGCGCCCGCGCGTTGAACCCCTCCTCGAGGCCGAAGTAGACCGCGTCGGCGCCCGCCGCGAGGGCCGCCGCGAGCGCGCTCTCGTCGCCCGCCGGCGCGAGCACCTCGGGGCGGCGCGACCCCGCGCCCGGCGCGACCGACGCGGGGTTCCGGGGGAGGTTCGCGTCGGCCATGACGGGGACGCTACCATCGCCACGAGGTTCCCCCCCGCGTGTCCCCCACCCCGCCCCCCGACGTCGCCCGCCTGCGCGCGCGCATGGACCGCCTGAACGCGCGCCTCGCGGCCGCGGTGCAGGCGCGCGCGCGCCTCGCCCTCGACATCGCGGCGCGCAAGGCCCGCGCGGGGCTCCCGGCGGCCGACCCCGCGCGCGAGCGCGCGATGCTGCGCGCCGTGCTCGACGGCGCGCCCGCGGGCCTGCCCCGCCGCGACCTCGCGCGTGTGTTCCGCGCGATCTTCGACGCGTCGCGCCGCCTCGTCGTGCGGGCGCGCCGCG
>JAEUHO010000149.1 GCA_016795345.1 Planctomycetia bacterium
GACCGGGGGACGACCGGCCGCGTGCCGGACGCGGCCGGCGAGCGACGCGGTCGCCGCCACCAGCTCGATCACGGCCCGCGCACGGGTGCCCTCGACGGCCAGGTCGACGGTCGCCAGGCCCCGCAGGGCCGCCGGCGCCGACGCCGCGAGCGCGTATCGGCCGGCGGCCAGCCCGTCCACGCGGAACGCGCCGTCGGCGGACACGGGAACGCGCCGTTCCACCTGCGGCGCCGTCCCGCCGACGCGCCGCACGTCGCTCGTCGTGTCCGACGGGCCGGCGTCGCCGACGCGGGTGAGCTCGATCGTCGCCTCGGACGGTCGCCCGTTCACGCGCACGAGCCCCTCGATCGACGCGCGTCCACGAGCCGCCGGTGAGCCGTCGTGCGGCGCGGCCGCGGCCGCCGCGGCCCCGCTCGCAGCGAGTGGTTCGCCCTGGCCGCCGGCGACGTCCGCGACCGGCGTCTGGACGTCGCCCGGGGTCTCGTGCCCGGTGGATCGACCGCGGATGGCGATGACGCCGACGGCGACCAGCGCGGTCAACAGCAGGACCGTCCCGGCCACGCCGGCGGGCCACGGGCCCGACGCGACGGGCGTGGGTGCGGGGAGGAGCGCCCACGGGGCGATCGCGGGGGCCCAGGCCTCGCGTCCGCCGTACTTGGCCGTCAGCCGGGCGCGCAGGCGCTCGATCGCGCGACGCACGCGTGTACGTGCGGTCTCCGGCGGGATGCCGAGGCGGGCCCCGATGGCGTGCGGCGGCAGGTCCTCGTAGTACCGCATCAGGAGCACGTCACGATCGGCGGCATCGAGCGCGACCAGCTCGCCGACGAGCGTGCGCCGCACGTCCTCGCGCGCCACGACGTCGGCGACGTCGGGCGCCGCGTCTGCCCGCGAGGCCCGGGCCTCGTGATGGCGCCGGCGCGCGGCACCGCGACGCGCCGACGATGCGCGGCGGCGCACGACCGTCGCGAGCCAGGCTCGCAACGACCGCACCTGCGGTCGTGCCTGCGCCGCGGCCCACAACGTCTCCTGGGCGACGTCGTCGCCGTCCACGCCGAGCGCCGCGCGCGCGACGCCGCGGACGAACGACACCTGCTCGAGAACCTGCGCGAGCGTGACGCCGGTCGGTTCCATGGGGACCTCCACCGGAGAGTCCCCGGCGGACCGTCGATCGGGTCACCCCGTCCGGGTCGCGTGGTCCCGGGCGCCCGGCGGCGAGCCGGTCGGCCCCCGGCGGTCCGGCCCTCGCTCCGTCACTTCGTCGCGGGCGGCCGGTAGTTCGGGTTGCAGGAGGGCGTGTTCTCGGTGCCCTTCTTGGGGGCCGGCGCCCGCCACGGCAGGGGCTTGCGGGGGGCCGGCGCGGCGGGCGCGGGCGGCGTCGGGGTCGGCGAGGGCGTGGGCGAGGCGGCGGTCATGCGGGATTCCGGGCGGAATGTCGGAGGGGCCCCCTTGCGATCTTCACGCGGGGCGCGTTCCATCCTACCCAACCCCGGCGGCCGCCCCCACGGCGCGCCCCCCCGAAGGAGACTCCCATGCAGCGGAAGTGGATCGCCGAAGCGCTCGGCACGGCGTGGCTCGTGATCGGTGGCTGCGGCACGGCGGTCCTCGCCGGCGGCGCGGTCGGCCTCCTCGGCATCTCCCTCGCGTTCGGCCTCACGGTCGTGACGATGGCCTACACCCTCGGGCCCGTGTCCGGCTGTCACCTGAACCCCGCCGTCACCGTGGGCCTCGCCGCGGCCGGCCGCTTCCCCAAGCAGGACGTGCTCGGCTACGTCATCGCGCAGGTCGCGGGCGCGGTCCTCGGCGCCCTCGTCGTGCTGCTGATCGCCAAGGGGGGCCCCAACGGCTACGACGCCGCCGCGTCCGGCCTCGCCGCCAACGGCTTCGACAAGCACTCGCCGCGCGGCTTCGGCCTCGTCGCGGTCCTCGTCACCGAGGCCGTGATGACCGCGTTCTTCCTCCTCGTGATCCTCGGCGCGACCTCGAAGAAGGCCGCGCCCGGCTTCGCGGGCCTCGCGATCGGCCTCGCGTTGACGCTGATCCACCTCATCAGCATCCCGGTCAGCAACACCTCCGTGAACCCGGCCCGCAGCACCGGCCCGGCGCTGCTCGTGCTGGGCGACGCGATCCTCCAGCTGTGGGTCTTCTGGGTGGCCCCCATCGGCGGCGCGATCCTCGGCGCCATCGCGTGGAAGGCCGTCGGCGGCGACGCGGACACCTCCGCCTGACGCCACCGGACGCGCCTCCGTCCGCCTCCGGTTCCGCCCTCCGGGGTCCAGTCCCGCCATTTGGTGACCGTCACCAAATGGCGGGACTGGCACGGGGGGGCCCCCGGTTTCGAGCTCCGGCAGGCGGCTCGCGCCGACGTAACTCCTGCAGCCGACGCGCCGCCGAGGTCGGTTCCGCCAGTTTGGGACCGTCACCGGATGGCGGAACCGGACGCCCGGGGCTGCGGCCGGGGGTAGGCTTCGGAACCGATGGTCCCGACCTCCGCCCCCGGCCCGCGCCGCCTCGCCGCCGCGTCTCGGACGACGGCGGTCCTGGCCCTCGCGCTCGCCGCGGCGCTCCCCGCCTGCGACCGCGCGGCCTCCCCCGACCCGCGCCCCCGCGGCGACACGCTCCTGCGCTCGGGGCCCGCAACCGACGAACCGGAGACCGCCGCCGTGGCGACCTCGAAGCCGACGCCGAAGCCGCCCTCCGCCATGACCGACGCCGACTGGCGCGCGCGCCTCACGCCGATCCAGTACCACGTCACCCGCGAGAAGGGCACGGAGCGCGCCTTCACCGGCAAGTACTGGGACTGCCACGAGGACGGCACCTACCGCTGCGTCTGCTGCGGCGAGGTCCTCTTCACCTCCGACCAGAAGTTCGACAGCGGCTGCGGATGGCCCTCCTTCGACAAGCCCGCGCCCGGCGCCAAGATCGCGGAGCACCGCGACACGAGCCACGGGATGATCCGCACCGAGGTCACGTGCGCGCACTGCGGCGCCCACCTCGGCCACGTCTTCGACGACGGCCCCACCGCCACCGGCCTGCGCTACTGCATCAACAGCGCATCGATTGACCTGCAGAAGAAGGGCGACCTGCAGAAGAAGAGCGACGCCCCGACGTTGGGCGACACGCCGTCGGGCGACACGCCGTCGCCGAGCACGCCGCCGGCGAAGTAGGCCACGGTCGAGGGTCCGGGACCGCGAGGCCCGGCGGCCGCCGGGCCTTGCGTCCCCCGAGCCTGGCCGCGTCCCGGGAGGTCGCCGTCGCGCCGGACCGCCCCCCGGTCGCCGGGGCTACGATGGCCCCATGGGCACCCACACGCAGAAGACGCTCACCGTGATGTTCACGGACATCGCGGGGTTCACGCGCCACACCGGCACCGTCAGCCGCGACGCGATGATGAAGCGCCTCGCGCGGCACAACGCCCTCCTGATGCCGATCGTGGCCCACTTCGACGGCCGGATCGTCAAGAGCATCGGCGACGCGCTGATGGTGCTCTTCGAGAGCCCGACGAACGCGCTCCAGTGCGGGATGCTGATGCAGCACCGCCTCCGCGAGCACAACACGACGGTGCCCCCCGACGAGCAGATCGAGATCAAGGTGTCGCTCAACACGGGCGAGGTGTCGGTCACCGACGACGACGTGTTCGGCGACCCGGTGAACGTGGCCGCGAAGATCGAGAAGGCGACGCAGCCGGGCGAGATCTACTTCACCGAGGCCACGTTCCTCGCGATGAACAAGGCCGAGGTGCCGAACTCGTTCGTGAAGGCGTTCCGGCCGCGGGGCGCGGAGAGCGAGGAGATCAAGCTCTACAAGGTCGTGCAGGACGTCGACGACCCGGTGTACCGGCACGTGGTGCGCGACACCGTGATCGACGAGGCGGCGACGAAGGAGCGCACGGCGGCGCTCACGACCGCGTCGGGCCGCGAGGCCGCGAAGTGGCAGGAGGCGTTCGGGCGGCTCGCGGAGCGGCAGGAGCGGTCGTCGCGCCGGCTGCTCGTCGCCGTGGGCGCCGCGGTCGTGGTGCTGGCGGGCGTCGCGTTCGCCGCGGTGTCGATGCTGCGGAAGGGCGGCGGGCCCGACCTCGCGCGCGCGCTCGCGACCGACACGCGCGCGTACCTCGCCGCGGGCAAGGTGGACGAGGCGCGGCGCGTCGTCGACCGCTACGTGGCCGAGCACGGGACGAGCGACGCGGTCGCGGCGCTCTCGAAGGAGATCGACGAGGCCCGCTGCAGCGAGGCGTGCGCGCGGGCGTCCGCGCTGCTCGCCGAGGGCAAGGCCGAGGAGGCGGCGAAGACCCTGCTCGCGACGGAGCCGACCGAGCGGATGCCGGCGGCCGCGAAGGCGCTGCTCGCGCGCGCGACGGCGCTCGGGCGCGCGCAGGCGGCGCTCGCGTCCGGCGACGCGGCGGCCGCGAAGGCCGCGGCGGCCGAGGCTGCGGGCGCCGAACCCGCGACGGGCGAGACGGCGCTCGTGATCCGGCGCGCGGACGCGCTGCTCGCGGCCCGCAAGGCCCTCGGCGTGGCCGAGGCCGAGCGCGCGAACCGCGCGCTCGACGCGATCGCCGCGCTCTCGATGGCCTACGGCGACGACACCGGCGACGCACGCGCGCTCGCGCTCCTCGCGGAGGCCGTCGCCGCGAACCTCCACGGCGTCGCGCGCGACGAGGGCCTCGAGGCCGCGAACGCCCGCCTCGAGGAGGTCCGCAAGCGGTTCGTGCACCTGACGGCGTGGGACGGGATCCGCCGCGAGGTGGACCTCGGGAGCCTCTGGCGCTACGCGTCGGACCCGACGCTGCGCCGCGCGTGGGGCCGATGGGACGACGAGGCCCTGGTCGAGCGGCTGCGGACGCTCCGCGCCGCGGCCGAGAAGGACGGCGAGTTCGCCTACCGTCTCGGGGCCACGCTCGCGGGCGTGACGGCGAAGAACAACCTCGCGCTGACGATGGGCATGGACGAGCTCGCGCTCGCCGAGCGGCTCGCGCCCGCGACGATCGCCGCGCACGAGGCCCAGGTGATGGCGTTCGCGAAGGACTGGCTCGGCTACGACCAGGCCGACGGCTCGTGGGGCCGGCGCGTGGTCGCGGAGCGGTTCCTGACGCCGCTCGAGAAGACCGTCGTGGGCGGCCGGTGGGCCGTCCGCGGCGAGGGCGCCGACGCCGAGCCCGACCGCGCGATGCGCGCGAACGGCTTCGCGGTCCTCGCGATGAAGGGCCGCGCGAAGGACGTCGGCGACGCGACGCGCTGGGTCCTCGAGGCGCTCCGCGTCTGGGTCGAGGCGGGCGACGCGCCCTCCCTCACGATGGACCACGCGAAGACGTTGTTCGCGCTCGTGGACGCCGACGGCCGGGCCCGCCTCCTCCGCTCGCTGAAGGACGCGGCGGACGACGCGCGGGCCAAGGAAGGCCCGTTCGGCGTCTACGGCAACGCACCGGCCGTCCTCGAGTCGCTCTGGAAGGCGCTGGAAGCGACCCCCGCGCCCTCGAAGTGACGCGAGACCCGGCGGCGGCCGGGCCTCGCGGTCGCGGGAGGTGGTTCGCGTCCCGTCAGCGGCCCGCGGGCGCGGGGGCGGGCACCGGGGACGCGGGCTTCGCCATGATGGCGTCGCGGATCGCGGCGAGCGTCGCGGGGACGAGCGACACGCGATCGCCCGTGACCGCGAGGCCGAGGTCGCGGTAGGTCGCCGAGACGTCAGGGAACGCGGACGCGGAGAGGAGCGCGTCGGCGAGCTCGGCGAGGCCCGCGCCGGGGACGCGGTTCGCGAGCTCCGCGACGACCTCGCGGCCGGTGATGGAGCGGCGGCCCGCCGCGGGGTGCGTGACGAGCGCGCGGATCGCGTCGTCGAGCGAGACGCGGCCGCCGCTCGCGCGACGGGCCTCGACGTCGAGGCGGAGCGCGATCGCGGCGCCGGCCCAGTAGACGCGGAAGTACGCGTGCCGCTCGTGCATGTGGAGGCTGTCGTCGGCGACCGACGCCGCGCCGTCCCAGCGGCGGCCGCGGCCGAAGCCCTCGTGGATCGCCTGCCACGCGGCCTGCGGCGTCTGCATGCCGGCGCGCGCGCGCAGGACCTCCTGGTAGTACGTGACGAAGCCCTCGCCGCACCACGCGTCCTCGATCTTGATGTGGGGCAACGCGGCGTGGAGCAGCTCGTGGGTGGCGGTCCAGTCGTCGGCGAAGTCGGCGTCCTTGCAGTTGCCGGCGACCTGGAGGAAGGCGTGGGGGCCGCCGCCGGACCACGCGCTGCCGAACGGGACCGGGTCGCCGGAGGGACGGACGGGCTCGATGCCGACGAGCAGCCGGCGGCGCGGGTACCGGCCGCCGAAGAGGAGCGCGTCGGCCTCCATGGCCTGCGTCAGCCAGCGGTCGACGCCGGGCTCGCTGCACACGAGGGTGCCGTCGAACGACAGAATGTCGGTGCGGCAGCCGGCGATCTCGCGGGTGCGGCGGGTGAACGCGCCGAGCACGATCCAGCCCTGGAACTCCCACGACGACGGGTCGATGCGCCACGTGCGCGGGCCGACCGCGTCCCATGGCGTCTCGACGCCGACGCCGTCCGGCGCGACGATCTCGATCGTGGCGTCGAGGTCGTCGGGGAGGACGCCCGCGCGGAGGAGGAAGCCCCCCATCCGGAGCACGAGCGCGCGGCCGATGCGCCGCGCCGCGCGCTGCTCGACGAGTTTCGCGACGTCCACGGCGTAGCTGAAGCAGGCGTCGCCGTCCACGCCCTGGGCCCAGAGCACCGGCGGGTCGTTCGGGTCGCGCACCAGCACGCCGCCCTCGGACGGGCCGAACGTCACGGCCTCGAGGGTGAGGACGTCGGCGAGCCAGGCGCGTCGCGGGACGAAGTTCCGCAGGCACCAGCGGATGTCGAGGCGCGAGAGGTCGGGCGAGACCTCGACGCGGTACGTCCACTGCGGGCGGGCCGCGGGCGCGTCGCCGTCGTCGGGGCGCGCGGCAGCCGGCGGCACGGCCCCCGCGAGGCCGACGATCATCGCGGCGGACGCGAGGGCGAGGAGGGCGGTGGCTCGTCGGGAGCGTCGGGGCATGGCGCCGAATCTACGGCGCGAGCGGCGGTTCCGGAACCTCGGCCCGGCCGGACCCGCGGGCCCGCGCGAAGGTCGCGATGAGGATGATCGCGCCGCCGAGCAGCGACCACGGGCCGGGGCGCTCGCCGTGGACGAGCCAGGACCAGATGGGGTTGAGCACCGGCTCGAGCAGCAGGAGGAGCGTGGCCTCGAGGGCCGGCACGTGCCGCGTCGCGCGCGTCACGAGCACGTACGACACACCGATCTGCACGACGCCGAGGAACGTCACGAGCGCCCAGTCCGTCGGGGTGGACGCCCCGAGGGGCAGCGCGAACGGCAGCGCGAGCGCGCAGCCGAGCAGGTTCCCGACGACGGTCGCGCCGGCGCCGCCGGTGCCGTCGCGCCCGAGCCATCGCAGGCCGAGGATCGTGAGCGCCCAGCAGAGGCCGCTGGCGGCGGCGAGCGCGTTGCCGAGGCCCGGGTCGGGCGCGGTGCGGCTCGCGGGCTCGACGCCGACGAAGAACAACGCCATCCCCACGGCGAGCGCGCCGAGGAACGCGAGGTCGCGGCGGTGCAGCGGCTCCCGCAGGAGCCACGGCCCGAGCAGCAGCAGGTAGAGCGGCGCCGTGGACTGCAGGAAGATCGCGTTGGCCGACGTCGTCATCCGGTTCGCGAGCGCGAACAGGGTCACGGTGCCCGCGTACGCCAGGCCCACGACGAGCGTCCGCAGCGTCCACCCGCGGCGCGACTCGGGGGCGAGGGCGAGGAGCGTCAGCGCGCCGATCCCCGACCGGAACGCGGAGACCTGCCACGGCGAGAGGCCGCAGCCCTTGATGGCGACGCCGCCCGTCGAGAACAGGGCGGCGGCGAGCAGCAGCCGGAATCGGGCGGAGCGGGCGACGTCCACCCGACTGTCCTACCCGACCCTCGGGCCCCGTCGAGGGCACGCGAGGCCCGGCGGCCGCCAACCGGCGCGTGCCCGCCGGGCGTCCGCCCCCACGGGCCGGCGGTGTCGGACGAGACGTGCGTCCGGACGCCCGCCCGATGACCGTTGTCGCCCCGCTGGCGCCGGGTACCGTCCGGGGGTGTCGATCTACCTCGACTTGACGCGCGCGTTCAACGTCGGCGCGCTGCGGGCCGTCCTCAGCGGCGGTCCGGCGGTCGTCCTGCACCGCCTCGCCGTGATGAGCAAGGACGGCGATTGGATCGCCCGCGAGACCCAAGACGCCCTCCAGCACATCCTCGCGGTGCTCGGCGCTCGCGGCGCAAGGTATCGGTTCGGCGCCCCCTTGGACGTCCGCTGGATGGCGGGTGGCTGGAGCGCACACCTCGAGTTCCCGACGCCCGACCTCCGCGTACGGACGGATTTCGTGACCCGTCCACCGCGGTTGGCGCCGGACGACCTGGCGTCGATGTGGCGCGAGCTCGCGGAGGCGACGGTGCCGTTCCTCGACGCGCGCCGCCTGATCGAGCTGAAGAAGACGAACCGGGAGAAGGACTATGCGGTGATCGGCGAGCTCGCCCGGCTCCTGACCGATGCGCGCACCCAGGTGCTGACCTCGCGGAGCGCGCGCGATCTCGCGCGGCTCGCGCGCGAGCACCCGGAGTGGATCGACGTGCTCCGGAGGACGCGGCCGCTCCTGGCCGTCGCGTCGGGGCCTGCGGCGGAGCTCGAGCAAGCGCTCGACGCCGAGCGGCGCGCCCTGATGCACGCGAACGAGCGCCGTCTGCAGGCCTATCTGGATGCGGCCGCCGCCTGGCGCGCCGCATGGCCCGGTGTGGAGCGCGAGTTGGCGGAGCGTCCGCTCGCGGAGGCGCATCGCCACATGGTCGAGCGAGCGTTCGGGGTCCTGCCGTTCACGGTGCCCACGGAGCCGAGGTGATGGAGCCGCGCGACGAGTTCCTGAGCGAAGAGGACCTCGATCTACGGCTGCTGACGCCGGCCGAGCTCGAGGCGTACTGGACGGCGTGGCTCATCCAGGCGCAGACCACCAACGACCTCGACGCGGACGTCTACAGCCACGGCGTGTTCGCGACGGACGGTCCGATCCCCTGGCCGGCGCCGGCATCGGCGCGGCGTCGGAGCATTGGCTCCGACGATTCGGCCCCTGGGTCCTGACCGACAGCCGCAGCACGTCGATCGCCGGCAGGGGAGGCTCGAGTCCTCGTCCGCGCTCCGCGGGCTCGGAAGGCGCGACGGACCTCGATCCCCGCGCTCGACGCCACGGCCCTCGACCGCGAACGTCGGCATCTGTCCCGCTGCGCGACGTAACTCGTGTCCGTCCGTAGGACCGAGCGGGTCGCCTCCTACCGCATCTCGAGGTCGCGCAGGCCGGCGGTCCCGAGGGCGTCCATGACCCGCATCGCGAGCGACAACGCGTCCCGCGCCTCGACCACCAACGACGCGCCGGCCCAGACCCGGCCGGTCGTCGCGTCGCGCACGACGTCCGTGAGCCGGGCGAACGCCGCATCCTGGGGCCCGCCCGGCGCCCGAGGGACCTCCACGACCACGCCGCCCACGACCACCACCCACTGGTCGGACGTCGCCCCGTCGCGCACGGTCACGTGGAGCCTCGTCGCGTCCGCCGGCGGTGGCACGGGACGCGCCTCGCGCGGCTCACCACGCGGCATCGCCGCGTCGAGACGCGCGCGGAACGCACGGTCGCGCTCGAGATCGGACCGCACGAACCAAGCGACCGCTCCGGCGCCCGCCACCAGCCCCAGGATCATCAGCGCTCGCGACAGGGATCCGCGCATCGCCCCACCCTACCCGAGATCCGCGCGCGGCCGGGGGCCGGTCGGTCGTCGAAGGCCACGTTCCGGCGACAATGGCCGCGTCGGAGGCCCATCCGTGCCGCGCGTCGCGATCTGGATCACCCTCGCCGTCCTCGCCCTCGTGATCGTGGTCGGCCTGCTGTTCGCGCGCGGCGACGCGTCGGCGCAGGACGCCCTCGCGCGGCATCACGGCAAGTGGGTCAGCGACCGGGCGGGCCTCGCGTCCCTCGAGCGCGGCCGCCCCCCCGTCGAGTCCCCGCGGCTCGACGGCAACGCCTGGGACGACCTCGTCGGGGTGATCACCGACCTCCAGCCGAACGCGCGCGCCGACTCCGCCCCGGTCGCGCCGGGCGCGGGCGCGGCGCTCGCCCCGCGCGGCGGCCCGGTCCGCGCGCGGCTCGTCGCGCTCCGGCGACGTGGGTCGACGCCGCCGCCCGTCGACGCCCCCCTGCCGGGCCTCCCCCATCAGGTGATCGACACGGGGCGGCTGCTCGACGACGCCGCGCGCGACGACCTCGAGGCGGGCCGCCCCGACGACGCCCTCGACCTCCTCGCGTCGATCCTGGTGATCGCGGCGGACCTCGAACGGCACCACGCCTACCTGCCGATGCTGCTCGCCCGCAACCTCGACGGCCTCGCGGCGCGCCGGCTCGAGGCGGTCGCGACGCGCGGCGGGAGCGCCGACGCGTGGCGGCACGTCGGCGCGGTCCTCGACGCGCTGTCGCCGGGGCGCCCGACGACGGCCGCCGTGCTGCGCGTCCACGACGTCACGATGCGTGGGAGCATCCTCGAGCGGGCCGAACACGCGACCGGCCCGAGGACGTGGCGCGACGTCTGGGGACGCTGGCCGTGGCAGTGGTCGCCACGGCGGCGCGCCGTGCGGGCG
>JAEUHO010000150.1 GCA_016795345.1 Planctomycetia bacterium
CGGGCGGCAGGGGACGACCTTCGAGGTGACGGTCGCGGGGCAGCACCTGAAGGACACGGTCGCCGTGCACGTCACCGGCGGCGGCGTCACGGCGAAGGTGCTCGCGGAGGAGCGCCCGCTGACCCCGAAGGAGGAGGACGAGCTCCGCAAGGCCCTGGCGGCGTTCCAGGAGAAGCGGCGGCAGCCGGGCGGCGTCACCGCCGACGAGGTGAAGGCCGCCGAGGCGACGCGCCGGCGGCTGCAGCGGTTCGGCCGCGCCCCCGCCAACCCGTCCATCGGCGAGTTCGTCACGCTCGAGGTCGCCGTGGACGCCGCCGCGCCGCCCGGCCGGCGCGAGCTGCGGCTGGTCACCCAGGCCGGGCTCACGAACCCCGTCGCGTTCGACGTGGGGACGCTGCCGGAGGTGAGCGAGGCGGCGTGGGAGAGCGTGGGCGGCCCCGCGGGCCTCGCGCCCGACCGCGAGGCGCGGGGCCGCGAGACGCGCGTCACGCTCCCGGTGACGCTCAACGGCCAGATCCCGCCCGGCGGCATGGACCGCTACCGGTTCACGGCGGCGCAGGGCACGCCCCTCGTCGTGGTCGTGCGCGCGCGCGAGCTGATCCCGTACATCGCCGACGCGGTCCCGGGCTGGTTCCAGGCCACGGTCGCCTTGTACGACGCGCGGGGCCGCGAGCTCGCGTTCAGCGACGACTACCGCTTCCACCCCGACCCCGTGCTGTTCTTCCGGATCCCCGCGACCGGCGAGTACGTGCTCGAGGTCAAGGACGCGCTGTTCCGGGGCCGCGAGGACTTCGTCTACCGCATCTCCGCGGGCGAGCTCCCGTTCGTCACCGCGGTCTTCCCGCTCGGCGGCCGGGTCGGCGCCGAGACCTCGCTGCTCGCCTCGGGCTGGAACCTCCCGTTCCGGACGGTCCCGCTCGACCTGCGCGCCGCGGCCCCGGGCGTGCACGTCGTGCCCGACCCCCGCGTCGCGAACCCCGTCCCGTTCGCGGCCGACACGCTCCCGGAGGTCGCCGAGGAGGAGGCCGGCGACGACGCGGGCCAGGCCGTCCCGAGGCCCGTGATCGTCAACGGCCGGATCGACGCGCCCGGCGACGTCGACGTGTTCCGGTTCAACGCCGCCGCGGGCGAGCGGATCGTCGCCGAGGTGATGGCGCGCCGGCTCGACTCGCCGCTCGACGCGCGGCTCGTCGTCCTCGACGCCTACGGGAAGCAGGTCGCGCTCAACGACGACCACGAGGACCGCGCCGCGGGCCTCGACACGCACCACGCCGACGCGTACGTCGCGTTCACGGTGCGGACGAGCGGCGCGTGCCGCGTGATGCTCGAGGACGCGCAGCACGCGGGCGGGCCCGCGCACGCCTACCGCCTCCGCATCGGCCCCCCGCGCCACGACTTCGAGCTCCGGGTCACGCCCTCGACCCTCAACGTGCGCGCCGGCGGGAGCGTCCCGGTGACGGTGCACGCCCTGCGCCGCGACGGCTTCGACGGCGAGATCGAGGTGGTGCTCCGCGACGCGCCGGCGGGGTACCGCCTGACGGGCGACCCCATCCCCAAGGGCGCCGACCGCGGCCGGTTCACGCTCGACGCGCCCCCGTCGGTGGCCGACGACCTGTTCACGCTGAGGGTCGAGGGGCGCGCGCGCCTCCACGGCCGCGTCGCCGTCCGCGAGGCGGTGCCGGCGGACGACATGATGCAGGCGTTCATCTACCGGCACCTCGTGCCCGCGCAGCAGCTGGTCGGCGCGGTCGTCGGCCGCCCGCGCGCGCCGGGCGCCGCGCGGTTCGTCTCGGCGGTGCCGGTCCGCATCCCGGCCGGCGGCAGCGCGCGCGTCGAGGTGAGCCTGCCGAGGCTGCCGCCGAACGTCGGCAACCTCGAGCTCGTCCTCGACGCGCCGCCCGACGGGATCTCGCTGCGGAGCGTGCGCGCGCTGGCCGACACCACCGAGTTCGTGCTCGCGGCGGACCCGGCCAGGGTGAAGGCCGGCCTCCGCGGCACCCTGATCGTGAACGTCACCGGCGAGCGCGCCCCGGCGGCCGGCGCGACCGCGGCCGCCCGCCGGCGCGTCGCGCTCGGCGTGCTGCCCGCGCTCCCGTTCGAGGTCGTGCGCCCCTGACGCGAGGCCCGGCCCGCGGCGCGTCAGCCGCGCCGCACGCGCACCCGGCCGACGATCGCCGCGAGCGCCTCGCGGACGGTCTCCGTCCGCGGCGCGCACACGAGGACGTGGCCCTCGCCCTCGTAGCCCTCGGCGACCGGCTGCCCGACGCGCGGCGCGTTCACCTCGACGACGACGTCGCCGAGCCCGGCGACGACCTCGTCGAGCCCCGTCACCGCCGCCACGCGCGTCCCCTGCCCCTGGCTGCGCAGGAACGCCGCGCCCGCGGCGGCCCGGCGGCGCGGCGGGTCGAACGTCTCGTGCACCACGAGGCGCACCCACGCCGGGATCATGTCGAGCCCGTGCGCGAGCGACATCATCGGCATGATGTGGACGCCCGGCGGCCGCGCGCCGACCTCGGACACGACCGCCGAGCCGTCGGCGCGGCGGAACCACTCCATGTGCGTGAGGCCCGTGCCCATGCCGAGCGCCTTCAGCGCCGCGAGGCCCGTCGGCACGAAGGCCGTGAAGTCCGGCGCGTCCTCCTCGCGGGGCAGCAGCACGCAGTACTGGATCCACGGGTTCTCGATCACCGTCAGCGGGCCCGGCAGGTACCGCGTCCCGGACCACCAGACGGGCCGGCCGCGCACGGAGACCGTCTCGAACGTGAGCTCGTCGCCGGTCACGAACTCCTCGGCCTGCACCGGCCGCGCGGGCGACGGCGCGAGCGCCGCGAGCGCCTCCTCGAGGCCGGCGGCGTCGCGCGCGCGGTACGTCGCCTTCGCGCCGAGGCCGTCCGGCGGCTTCACCACGACGGGGAACCCCACCTCGCGCGCGAACGCGCGGCCGTCCTCGGCGCTCGCGAGCAGCCGGGAGCGCGCGACCGGGAGGCCCGCGGCCCGCAGCACCTCCTTCATCCGCGCCTTGTCGCGGAAGCCGCGCACGATCTCGGCCGACATGCCCGGGACGCCCGCGAGGTCCCGCGCGCGCGCCACCGGCGCCTGCAGCTGCTCGAGGACGCCGAACAGCCGGTCCACCGGCCCGACCTCGGCGGCGAGCGAGCGGCACGCCGCCGCGAGCGCGTCGGCGTCGAGCGCGTCCGCGACGCGCCGGTGGCCGGCGAGGCCCGCGCGGACCTCGGGCGGCAGCCGCCCGACGTCGTCCTGCGTGATCACGCAGGGGCGCGCGCCCTCGAGCGCGACGAGCGCGCGGACGTAGCGGACCGTGTTCTCCTGGAAGAACGGCGCGACGAGCACGGCGGTGACCATGCGACCGTCCTACCCGAGCGCGCCGCCCGGCGGAAGGGGCGGGGGCCACGCCGCGCGGGCCCGGTACGATCCCGCGGTGCCGCCCCCCGCCCCCGAAGCCCCGCCGCCGGGCGCGGGCCGCCGCCGCCGCCGCGCCGCGACCGACCTCGTGCTCCTCGGCCTGCTCGCGGGCTTCGTCGCCCTCCGGCTGATGCTCGGCGGCGGCGCGGGCGAGTGGATCGTGATCGGCGCCGTCGCCGCGCTCCTCTTCCTCCGCCCGCGGCGCTGACCCGTCCGCGACGTCGCCCGGGCCGGCGCCCGCGTCGCCCGGGGCGCCGCGCGGCCCGGCCCCGGCGCGTCACCGCGCGTCGGGGACGACGAGGCCGGGCAACATCTCGCCCGTGGCGGCGAGGTTGAGGTGGAGCTCGAAACACGTGCGCAGGTCGTGGCGGAGGTGGCCGGGCCGGCAGCGCTCGAGGTACCGCAGCAGGTAGTCGCGGTAGGCCGGGTGCGCGCACCGCGTGACGATGGTCGCCGCGCGCTCCGCGGGCGCGAGGCCCCGGAGGTCGGCGAGCCCGTGCTCGGTCACGATCACGCGGGTGGAGTGCTCGTTGTGGTCCACGTGGCTGCACATGGGCACCACCGTCGAGATGCGGCCGCCCTTCGCCGTGGACGGCGCCACGAAGATCGGGACGGCGGCGTTGCGCGCGAAGTCGCCGCTGCCGCCGATGCCGTTGACGACGTGCGTGCCGCCGACGTGGGTCGAGTTCACGTGCCCGTAGAGGTCGACCTCGAGGGCGGCGTTCAGCGAGATCAGGCCGAGGCGCCGGATCACCTCGGGGTGGTTCGACACCTCCTGCGGGCGCATCACGATCCGCGGCGCGTAGCGGTCGATCCCCTCCGCGACGCGGCGCTGCGCGGCGTCGGTCAGCGTGAGCGCCGTGGTGCTCGCGCCGAGGATCTTCCCCTCGTCGAGCAGGTCGAGGACCGCGTCCTGCAGCACCTCGGAGTACATGAAGAACGGCGGGACGTCGGCGTGCCCGCCGAGCCCCCGCAGGACCGCGTTCGCGACGTTCCCGACGCCGGCCTGCACCGGCAGGAACTCGCGCGGGATGCGGCCCGCGCGCAGCTCGCCGAGGAGGAACCGCACGACGTGGTCCGCGATGCGCTCGCTGACCGTGTCCGGCGCGTCGAACGCGGCGACGCCGTCGGGCTCGTCGGTCTCGACGACGCCGACGATCCGGCGCGGGTCCACGGCGGCGTAGGGCCAGCCGATGCGCGACAGCGGCGCCTCGATCGGGATCGGGTGGCGGTGGTGCGGCGGCGGGAGCACCACGACGTCGTGCAGCTCGCGCAGCCGCGGCGCGTGCCGGCGGTTGACCTCGAGCACGACGCGGCGCGCGCACGCGAGCCACGTCGGCGACGCGCCGATGCTCGTGGTGAGGTAGACCCGGCCGTCCGGCGTGACCTCCGTCGCCTCGACGACGGCCACGTCGAGGGGCCCGAACTCGCCCGCGGCCACCATCTGCGGCACCGACGACAGGTGCATGTCGACGAACGCGACGCGCCCCGCGTTCACCTGCGCCCGCAGCGCGGGGCTGCTCTGGTACGGCGCGCGCCACGCCACCGCGTCGGCCTCGGCGAGCGTCTCGTCGAGCGCGCGCCCGGTGGAGGCGCCCGCCAGCACGCGGCTGCGGTAGGGCTCGCCGCGGGCGTGGGCCGAGCGGGCCCGCGCGGCGAGCGCGCGCGGCACCGCCTTCGCGGAGCCGGCGGGGG
>JAEUHO010000216.1 GCA_016795345.1 Planctomycetia bacterium
GCCCCGCCCGCGGGCCCCGCCCGTGCCCGTCGGCCCGGGCCGGCCCCGCGGGGGGACCGGCGAGGCCGGGCGCTACTTGTTGCGCGCCTTGCGCTCGTCCTCGATCTCCTTGCGGATCTTCAGCGCCACCGACTCCGGGGCCGCCGCGTACTTGCTCGGCTCCATCGTGTAGTTGCCGCGGCCCTGCGTCATGCCGCGCAGGAACGTCGAGTACTGGAACATCTCGGCCAGCGGGACCTCGGCGATCACCTGCTTGGTGTCGCCCGAGCCCTGCTCCGTCGAGACCAGGGTGCCGCGGCGCGCGGAGAGCGAGCCGAGGACGTCGCCGAGGTTCGTGTCGGGCGTCGTCACGACGACCTTCATGATCGGCTCGAGGATCGTCACGCCGACCATCTCGGTCGCCGTGCGGACCGCGAGGCGCGCGGCCTCCATGAACGCCATCTCCGACGAGTCGACGTCGTGGCTCTTGCCGTCCCACAGCTCGGCCGAGATGTTCATGAACGGGAAGCCGAGCGGGTAGCCCTCCTCGAGCGCCTTCTCGAGGCCCTCGCCGACGGCCTTGATGTACTCGCGCGGGACCGAGCCGCCGACGATCGAGTCGATGAACTCGAACTCCGGCGTCTCCTTCACCGTGAACTTCACGCGGACCACGCCGAACTGGCCGCGGCCGCCGGACTGCTTGACGTGCTTGCCCTCGGCGTCGCAGTTCTTCCGGAGGGTCTGGCGGTAGGCGACCTTCGGCTTGCCCACCTCGGAGTGGATGCCGTACTCGTTGACGAGGCGGCTCTTGATGATGTCGAGGTGGAGCTCGCCCATGCCCGCGATGATGGTCTCGCTGGTCTCCGGGTCGGTGAACCGCTTGAAGGTCGGGTCCTCCTTGGCGAGCTTCGCGAGCGCGTCCGCGAGCTTGTCGCGGTCGCCGCGCGAGGCGGGGCGGATCGACATCGAGATGACGGTGGGCGGGAACTGCATCGACTCGAGGACGATGGGCTCGTCCTTCGGGCAGAGCGTGTCGCCCGTGGACGTGACCTTCAGGCCCACGACGGCGCCGATCTCGCCGGCCTCGAGCTTCTCGACGGGCTCGCGCTCGTTGGCGTGCATCAGCACGATGCGCGAAATGCGCTCGCGGTCGTTGCGCACCGGGTTCCACACGAGGTCGCCCGCGGCGAGCGTGCCCGAGTAGACGCGGACGAACGTGAGGTCGCCGTTCTTGTCGGAGATGATCTTGAACGCGAGGGCCGAGAGCGGGTCCTTCGCGTCGACCTTGCGCGTGAGCTCCTCCTTCGTGACCGGGTGCCAGCCGCGGACCGACGCGATGTCGATCGGCGACGGCAGGTAGTAGCAGACCGCGTCGATGACGCGTTGCACGCCCTTGTTGCGCAGCGCCGAGCCGACGAGCACCGGGTTGATCTTGCCGGTGACGACGCCCTTGCGCATGGCGACGATGAGGTCGTTGCGGTGGAGGTGCTCGCCCGCGAAGTAGCGGGCCATGAGCGTCTCGTCCTGCTCGGCGCAGGCCTCGACGAGCTCGCGGCGGAGCTCCTCGACGCGGGGCGCCAGCTCGGCGGGGATCGGCGTCTCGTGCCAGCGCTGCCCCTCGCTGCCCTCGTCGTAGATGATCGCCACTTCCTGCATGATGTCGACGATGCCCTTGAAGTCCCCGCCCTGGCCGATGGGGTACTGCACGGGCACGGCGTTGGCGCCGAGGCGCTTGCGGATGCCGTCGATGCACATCTCGAAGTCGGCGCCCGGCTTGTCCATCTTGTTGAGGAAGCAGATGCGCGGGACCTTGTAGCGGTTGGCCTGGCGCCACACCGTCTCGGACTGCGGCTCGACGCCTTCCTTCGCGTCGAACACGCACACCGCGCCGTCGAGCACGCGCAGCGAGCGCTCGACCTCGGCCGTGAAGTCCACGTGGCCTGGCGTGTCGATGATGTTGAGCTTGTTGCCCTTCCAGAAGGTCTGGGTCGCGGCGGACGTGATCGTGATGCCGCGCTCGCGCTCCTCCTTCATGTAGTCCATCGTGGTCTCGCCCTCGTGGACCTCGCCCATCTTGTGGATGCGGCCGGAGTAGAAGAGGATGCGCTCGGTCGTCGTCGTCTTGCCGGCGTCGATGTGCGCCATGATCCCGAAGTTGCGCACGTCGAGGAGGGCGGGGCGCTTGCCCGGGCCGGTCCAGGGGACGAGGATCTCGTCATCGACGGAGACGGGGTTCTTGCCGGGGGTGCCAGGCGCGCTGCTCATCGAGGGACTCCGAGACGTTTCCAGGGCGTAAGGGGGCCGAGCGTAGGGGGGGCGCGACCCCCGTCAACCCGTGCGCCCACCCTTCGGCGCGGCGCGAGGGTGTCCCCCCGGCGGAGGAAACTCCGCCGCGGAGGCCGCCCCCGCGATGTGGCACGACCCCGACGACCGCATCCGCAAGGCCATGGAGCGGTTCGAGGAGGACGACGTCGAGGCGACCCGGCGGATGTTGCGGGCGCTCGAGAAGCAGGGGGTCGAGAGCCCCCGGATCGACCTCTACCTCGGTCACTGCCACCTCGAGGAGGGCAACGCCGAGGCCGCCTTGATGCGCTACCGCCGGGCGGCGCTGCGGGCCCCGCGGCGGGCGGAACCCTGGATCGGGCTGGGCCTCGCGTACGGGCAGGCCGGCCGGCTGCGACGGGCCCGCTCCGCCTTCCGACGGGCCGCGCGGCTCGCCCCGGACCTCGAGGAGGCGCACTGCCAGCTGGTCCACTGCCACGTCCTCCTCGGCGAGATGGACCAGGCCCTCACCGTGGCCCAGCGGGTGGTGGCGCTCGATCCGCGCTGCGCCCAGGTGCACCGGCACCTCGCCATCGGCTTCGCGCTCGAGGGGCGCCACGACGACGCGCTCGCGGCGTGGCGCCGGGTCGCCGACCGCGATCCCGACCATCCGGAGCTGGCGGTCGGCCTCGGGCGGGCGTTCGCGCGGCTGCGGCGGACGTCGGAGGCCCGGTCGGCGTTCCTGCGGGCCCTGGCGCGGGACCCGGCGGACGCGGAGGCGCGGATCGGGCTCGGCGACCTCGCCGCCGCCGAGGGGCGGGCCGACGAGGCGTTCGAGCACTACCGGGCGGGCGCGGAGGCCGATCCGGACGACGTGGAGGCCCGGCTGCGCTGGGTCGAGGCGCTCGCCGACGGCGGCCGGCCGGCGGACGCCCTCGAGGCGCTGACCGGCTTCACGCCGGAGGACGACGACGAGCGGCTGGTCGCCACGGCGCTCGAGGCGCGGGCGCTCGCGGCGCTCGGGCGGCGCGGGGCGGGCCTCGCGCGGCTCCGCGACCTCGCGGCGGCCGTGCCGGCGTCGTCGGCCGCGTGGCGCACCCTCGGCGACTATCTGCTGACGGTCGGCCGCCCGCGGGCGGCGCGCGCGGTCCTGCGGCGCGCCGTGCGCCTCGCGCCGGACGGGCCCGAGGCCGCCCGGCTGCTGGCCCGCGCGACGGCGCGCTGCGGCGAACGGAAGCGCGCCGCGTCGATCCTCGCGCGCGCCGCGCGGCGGCACCCGACCCACGAGGACCTGCACGTGGACGTCGCCGCGGCGCTGCTGGCGCGCGGTCGGCTCGACGGCGCGGAGCGCGCGCTCATGCGCGGGATCTCGTTCGTGCCCGGGTCGGCCACCCTGTGGGCGGCGGCCGCGGAGCTCGCCCTCGACCGCGGGCGGGCCGCCGAGGCGCGATCGCGCCTGCGCGCCGCGCTCCGGCGCGACCGCCGCCAGCCCCAGGCGCTGTCGGCCCTCGTGCGCCTCCTCGTCGCGCGCGGGGAGTGGCGGCGGGCGTCCCACGCGGGGCGGGCGGCGGACCGGGTCGTCCCCGCGTCGGACCCGGCGGTCCGCGATCGCGGGCTCGCGCTGCTGCGGCGCGGCCGGCCCGGCGAGGCGGTCGCCGTGCTCCGCCGGTACGTGCTCGCCGCCCCGGGCGACGCGCGCGGGTACGCCCTGCTCGCGGAGGCGCTCGAGGCGCAGGGCGACGCGCGCGCGGCGAGCGCCCAGCGCCGGATCGCGGCGGCCCTCGGCGCGGCGTAACGCGCCCTCTCGTCGGGCCGCCGCCCTCGCCGGCCCGCTGTCCGCGGACGGCGTCGCTCGTGCCATCGGCTGCCGCAGGCGTCCGCAGCGCGGGGGCGCCCGCCGGGTGCGGCGACCCGAGGGAGCCGACCGGCGATGGATCTCGGCGGCATGCCGGGAAGGCTTCGGCGCGGCGGGCGCAGGCTTCGGATGCGGGCGATCCGGGGCGCGTCCACCCTCGAGGCGGCCCCCAGGAGGCTCCCAGGCGGCCCCCGGGGGGGCTCCCCGAGGTGCCGGGGGGCGAGGTTGGGAACCCTTGGGGTACGATTGCGCGGGATTCGCCGGGGGGTGCCCCGGGGCGCCCGGGGGACGTGCGGAATCGCACGGCGTGCGGCGGGAATCGGGAATGACCGCGAGGCCCGATTCGTTGGATCCCGTGGAGGAGGAATGGGTTAGACACGCCGGGGGTCCGTGCCGTACAGTGGCCCGCGAATTGCCCTACCCGGGGCAACCCTTGTTGGGTTCCGTGGAGTTCTCCATGAACAGGTTCGGCACGCGCATCCTGCGCTGGACGGCGGCCTCGGTGGCCGCTGCCGTGGTCTCGGTCTCCTCCGTCAGCTGTGGTGGCGGTGGGGGAGCGGGCACGGGCGACACCCTTCCGGGCGTCGTGCTCGTGGACTTCCTCCAACAGGGCGAGGACAACGTCCCGCTGAACCGGACGCTCGAGTTCCTGTTCAGCAGCCCGCTCGACCCGGCCACCGTCGGCCCGGCGTCGATCCAGATCCGCCAGGGCCCCGCGTTCGGCCAGGCGATCTTCGGGAAGTACATCATCCAGGGCTCGCGCGTGTTCTTCGAGCCCGCGCTGCCCGGCCTGTGCGACCTCTCCGACGGCGGCCTGCAGCCCGACACGGACTACCGCGTGACGGTCATCGGCCGTCCCGAGGAGTTCGCCGTCCGGAACCTGACCGGCGACCCGCTGGAGCGGACCCTCACGCAGGGCCTGAACTTCCACACGCGCGCCGAGACCGACCCGCAGCTGTTCGAGGACCAGAAGCCCGGCCTGCTGCCGACGGTCGTCTCGGTCTCGCCGGCGAACAGCACCGCCGACGTGCCCGTGGGCCCGTCGAACAAGGTCGAGATCGTCTTCAGCGAGAACATCAACCCCTGCACGATCCTGCAGAGCACCGTGTTGATCCAGCAGGTGGGCGTCGGCCCCTTCTCGCCGAGCGCCGACCAGACGCCGAGCGACCCGACGACCTGGGGTAGCGGCACGCCGACCACGCCGGCGCGCACCATCCGCTGCGTCTACGACCTCGAGCAGGACACGCTGAGCACCAAGCTGACCCTGACCCCGGTCTTCGGGCAGTGGCCGGACAACGCGCTCATCCTCGTCCAGCTGTTCAACACCGTGACGGACTTCGGCGGCAACCCGCTGGTCCCGGTCTCCTTCGCCTTCACGACCCAGGACCTGCCCGTCCAGAACGGCCAGCGCGTCTTCGAGTTCGACGGCGACGTGCCGGTCGACACGAACGGCTCGACGGCCGAGGTCAACACGGCCCGCTCGGTCGGCCGCGTGACGGGCTTCCTGCTCGTCTCCGGCGACGGCGACAACGGCCCGGTCAACAACATGAACGCGGCCTCGGGCCCCGACGCGTCGCTCGGCAACGTGGTCGGCGGCGGCCCGTGCGTCACCGGGTTCCCCGTCGTCTCGAACGACGGCGTGCCGGACGACTTCGACCCGCCGGCGGACGTCAACCTCTCGACGGGCGCCACGCGCAACACGTGCAAGAACAGCACGGACGGCTCGGCGGCGGTGATCTTCGAGTACCGCTCGTTCCGCATCCGGAGCGGCGTGACGGTCCGTCTGTCGGGTCGCAACCCGGCGATCATCCTCGTCCGCGGTGACATCAACATCGAGTCCGGCGGCCGCCTGATGACCCGCAGCGACGGCGGCAACGGCCTCACGACCTCGAACGGCACCAACGGCGTCGGCCAGGACAACACGACCCACTCGGCCGCGGGCGTCGGCTACGCCGGCGGCGGCACGGGCGGCCGTGGCCTCAACGTCGGCAGCAGCACGCTGGTGTACGGCGAGAACGGCAACCCGGGCTACGGCTCGACCAACTACGGCGCGGCCTCGCCCGGCGTCGGCAACGCGACGGACCCGATCCTGCAGGGCGCCGGCCGCGGCAACTGCGGCGTCACGACCGTCAACGGCGCGACGACCAACCGCATCGCCCCCTCGGGCGGTGGCGGTGGCCACGCGGCCCCCGGCGTCGCCGGCACCGCGCTCGGCAACGGCTCGACGCCGCGCGCGCTCATGACCGCGAACACCGACGGCGCCGGCGGCGGCACCTACGGCACGCTCGACGGCAAGATGCCGACGGCCGAGGCCGGCTCGGGTGGCGGTGGTGGCGGCTCGCAGCAGTCGCTGCCCTTCACGACCGGCTTCTACTACGGCGCCGGTGGCGGTGGCGGCGCGGGCGGCGGCTTCGTCGACCTCACCACGCAGGCGACGATCCGCATCACCGGCACCGTGGACGCCCAGGGCGGCCGCGGCGGCAACGGCGGCGGCCCCGGCGGCGCCTTCTACGGCTCGGGTGGCGGCGGCGGCGGCGGCTCGGGTGGCGGCATCCGCCTCCTGACGCCCGGCAGCGTCATCCTCGGCGCCGGCGCGATCCTCAACGCGGCGGGCGGCAACGGCGGCTCGAGCCAGACGAACCCCGCCGGCGGCGCGGTCGCGAACAACGGCGGCGCCGGTGGCGTCGGCCGCATCGTGATGGAGGACTCGGACTCCGTCATCGTCGGCATCGGCGGCGCGACCGTCACGCCGGCCGACGGCGCGACGGGCTTCTACCGCGGCGTGTTCGACGCGACCCGCTTCAAGGGTGGCGGCATCCGCCCGTTCATGGTCTCGCAGATCATGGACATGGGCCCGTTCTCGCCGTCGTACATCACGGCGACGGCGGCGGACTTCATCGCCGGCATCCCGGTGATCTCGAGCCGCGGCGTCGGGAACACCTCGATCTTCATCGAGGCCGAGGGCTTCCTCGCGAACCCGGACGGCACGGCGAGCAACACGGGCACCGGCTGGCGCAACGTCGGGTACTTCACCGACTCCGGCGCCGAGACGGCTCCGAACTTCGTCGCCAACGCGGCGCCCCCGGCTCCCGACGTCGCGTCGGCCGGTGGCCTGCTCCCCGGCAACGCGGGCGGCACGATCCAGAGCCTCGACGGCAACGAGTTCATGCGCATGCGCATCACGTTCTTCCTGGCGTCCAACGTCGGCCCGTTCGATCCGGGTCCGTACATCGATCGCTGGGTGCTCAACTTCACGTACGACCAGTAGTTCGCGTCGTACGAGGTTCCTCGACGGGCCCGGCGGTGATCCGCCGGGCCCGTCGCTTTTCGGGGGCCTGGGGGCGCATGGGGGGGCTCGGCCACCCCGAACGCGCCCGCGGACGGGGCGGCGGTGGCTCGGTGCGCCGGCGCGGTCCCCGCGGGAGCCGCGCGGGGCGCGGGCCCGGGCGCGGCCTATACTCTCGCGCGATGGCGCCCGCCGACGACCCCGCTGCCCGGACCGCCGCGCCGCCGCAGAGCGTGGACGAGGCCCGCCGGCGGCTGCGCGCGGCGCTCGCGCCCCTCTCGGGCGGGGTGGTCACGCTGTCGGGCGGCACCGACAGCGCGCTGGTCGTCTGCGCGGCGGCCGAGGCGTGGGGCCGCGCGCGTTGTGTCGCGGTCACCAGCCGGTCCGACAGCCTCGCGCCCCGCGAGCTCGACGACGCCCGCGCGCAGGCGGCCCTCGCCGGGGTGGAGCACGTCGTGCTGGCCGGCCACGAGGTGGACCTCGAGGCCTTCCGCCGCAACGCCCCCGACCGGTGTTTCCACTGCAAGGACACGCTCTACGGCGCGGCCCGCGCGGAGGCCGACCGGCGCGGGCTCCCCTGGGTCGTGGACGGCGCGAACGCCGACGACGTGGGCGACCACCGACCGGGCCTCGCGGCCCGCGACCGGCACCGGGTGCGGTCGCCGCTGCTCGAGGCCGGGCTGACGAAGCCGTGGGTCCGGGCGCTGGCCCGCGAGCTCGGGCTGCCCTGGTGGGACAAACCCGCGGAGTCGTGCCTCTCGAGCCGATTCCCCTACGGCACGACGATCACCCACGAAGGGCTGGCCCGCGTGCGCGACGCCGAGGAGCTCGTCCGGTCGCTCGGGTTCCGGGTCGTGCGCGTGCGCGTCCACGACACGGTCGCGCGGATCGAGGTGCCGGCGGCGGACCTGCCGGCTCTGTTCGCGCCCGGCCTCCGGGAGCGGATCGTGACCGGCCTCAAGGCGCTCGGCTTCGTCTACGTCGCCGTCGACGCCGAGGGGTTCCGGTCCGGCAGCATGAACGAGACGCTGCGGCCGCCGAGCGCCGCCGTCCATCCCGGCTGACGCACCCACGCGGGACCCCGCGCCGCGCACGTCCTCCGCCCCGAGGTCGCCGGCCT
>JAEUHO010000225.1 GCA_016795345.1 Planctomycetia bacterium
CGGTTGCGTCCGCCCGATCGACCGGCACGCCGGCGACCGATCGACGGAACCCCAGGCTGGACGCGGGACCCCGTAGGGCGCGGCCCTTGCGGCCGCCCGCCGGTCGCGAAGGACGACCGCGCGCGCCGTGCGCCCGCATCGACGGACGCGCATGCGTCGCCGCACGCGGCGCGTCGCCGCGGTCGGGCCGAACGCCGACGTCCGCCGCGCATCGAGGGGTGGTTTCGCGCGGGCGGGCGCAAGGCCAGCCCCTACGGGATTTCCGTGATTCTGGGCATCTGTGGCGACTATACGACACATTCCGGTTGCGTCCGCCCGATCGACCGGCACGCCGGCGACCGATCGACGGAACCCCAGGCTGGACGCGGGACCCCGTAGGGCGCGGCCCCTGTGGCCGCCCGCCGGTCGCGAAGGACGATCGCGCGCGCGGCCGTCCCCGTCACGCCCCCAGCGTCTGGCGGGCGATGACGAGGTTCTGGATCTCGGTCGTGCCCTCGTAGATCTCGGTGATGCGCGCGTCGCGGAAGAAGCGCTCCACCGGGAACTCCTTCGTGTAGCCGGCGCCGCCGTGGACCTGCACCGCTTCCTTCGCGCAGAAGTCGGCGCACCGCGACGCGTCGAGCTTCGCCATCGACGCCTCGCGCGTGTGCGGCCGCCCCTGGTCCTTCAGCCACGCCGCGCGGAACGTCAGGAGCCGCGCCGCGTCGATCCGCAGCGCCATCTCCGCCAGCTTCCACTGGATCGACTGGAAGCTCGCGATCGGCTGCCCGAACTGCTCCCGCTCCTGCGCGTACTTCACCGACGCGTCGAGGCACGCCTGCGCGATCCCGAGCGCCTGGCTCGCGATGCCGATGCGCCCGCCGTCGAGCAGGCCCAGCGCGACGCCGAAGCCCTTGTCGACCTCGCCGAGCACGTTCTCCTTCGGCACCTTCACGCGGTCGAGGCGGATCTCGACCGTGGAGGAGCCGCGGATGCCCATCTTCTTCTCCTTCTTGCCCGCGGAGAAGCCCGGCCACGCCGCCTCGACGAGGAACGCCGTGATGCCCTTGCTCTTCGACGCCTGCGACGTCCGCGCGAACACCACGATCAGGTCCGCGTGGTCGCCGCTCGTGATCCACAGCTTCGTGCCGTCGAGGACGAACCCGCCGGCGCCGTCCGGCGTCGCCGCGCACCGCAGCGCCGCCGCGTCGCTCCCGCTGCCCGCCTCCGACAGCGCGTACGCGCCCAGCCACTCGCCGCTCGCGAGTCGCGGCAGGTACTTCTGCTTCTGCGCCTCGTTCCCGTACAGCACCAGCGCCGACGACGCGAGCCCGAGGTGCACCGACATCGTGACCGCGGTCGCCGCGCACGCGCGCGCCAGCTCCTGCAGCATCACGCTCGTCGCGACCGACCCGAGGCCCGCGCCGCCGTACGCCTCCGGGATCGACAGCCCGGCCCACCCCTGCTCGCCGCACGCCTTCCACTGCGCCTCGACGAACGTCTCGGCCTCGTCGGACGCGGCCGCGCGCGGGGCCAGCTCCTTCTCGGCGAACTCACGGGCGCCGTCGCGCAGCGCGACGAGGTCTTCGGGGAGGTCGAAGTTCACGGCGGTCCTCGGGGAAGACGCCCCCGGGGCCCGAGGCCACGGGGGCGCGTGCGGGGAGGATAGGGGAACCCGGGGACCGTGCCCGCTCCGGACCCGCCCGCTCCGTCCCCCCCCTGGGCCCCCGCCCGGGCCCCCCTCCACCCCCCTCGACCGCCCCCGCCGGACGGCGTGGCCGGGTCCGCCGACCGATCCGACCGCACGGGGACGGACCCCGGGCCCGCGGGACGCGAGGCCCGGCCGCCGGCGACACGCGAGGCCCGGCGGCCGGCGGGAGCGCGACGCGGACCGCGCGCTACTTCGCGGGGTACTCGTAGAAGCCGCGGCCCGACTTCCGGCCGTACCAGCCGGCGGCCACCATCTTCTTGAGCAGCGGGCAGGGCCGGTAGCGCGGGTCGCCGAGGCCGTCGTGCAGCACCTCGAGGATCGCGAGGCACGTGTCGAGGCCGATGAGGTCCGCGAGCGCCAGCGGGCCCATCGGGTGGTTCATGCCGAGCTTCATGACCTCGTCCACGGCGGCGGGCGTGGCGACGCCCTCCATGACGCAGGTGATGGCCTCGTTGATCATCGGCATCAGGACGCGGTTGCTGACGAAGCCCGGGAAGTCGTTGACCTCGACGGGCGTCTTGCCGAGGGCCGCGGAGGCGTCGCGGACCGCCGCGAACGTGGCGTCGCTCGTCTGGAGGCCGCGGATGAGCTCGACGAGCTTCATGACCGGCACCGGGTTCATGAAGTGCATGCCCACGAAGCGGTCGGGGCGCTTCGTCGCGGCCGCGAGCTTCGTGATGGAGATCGACGACGTGTTGCTCGCGAGGATCGCGGCGGGCGCGAGGACGGCGTCGAGGGTGCGGAAGACCGCGACCTTGACGGCCTCGTTCTCGACGACGGCCTCGACCACGAGGTCGCACGGCGCGAGGTCCTCGAGCCGCTCGACGGTGGTGATGCGCGCGACGGCGGCCGCGGCGGCCTCCTCCGTCATCAGCGCCTTCTTCACCATGCGGCCGAGGCTGCCCTCGATGCCCTTCTTCGCGGCGGGCAGCGCCTCCTTGCGCGCGTCCGTGAGCAGCACGGGCACGCCCGCCTGCGCGAACACCTGCGCGATGCCCGAGCCCATCTGCCCCGCACCGACGACGCCGACCTTCTGGAACGCCATGGGACCTCCTGCTTCCGCCGGACCAGGTTCGTGAGGCGGCGCCCGCGCGCGGTGCCGTGCACCGTCGCGCGGGACGCCGCCGAGGGGGGACGCGTCAGACGAGCTCGACCGAGAGCGCGACCGCGTTGCCGCCGCCGAGGCACAGCGTGGCGAGGCCGCGCTTGCCGCCGCGGGCGATCAGGCCGTGGAGCAGCGTCACGAGGATGCGGCAGCCCGACGCGCCGATGGGGTGGCCGAGGGCGACCGCGCCGCCGTTGACGTTGGTGCGCGCCGGGTCGAGCTTGAGCTCCTTGCCGACGGCGCAGGCCGCGGCCGAGAACGCCTCGTTCACCTCGATCAGGTCGTACGACCCGACCGCGATGCCGTTCTTCTTCTCGAGGTTGCGCACGGCCTCGATCGGGGCCGCCATCACCCACTTCGGCTCGACGCCGCCGACGGCGTAGCCGGTGATGCGCGCGAGCGGCTTCAGCCCGCGCTTCTTCGCCTCGACGTCGCTCATCACGACGACCGCCGCGGCGCCGTCGCTGATCTGGCTCGCGTTGGCCGCCGTCACCGTGCCGGTCGCGCCGAACGCGGCCTTCATCTTCGCGAGGCTCTCCACCGACGTGTCGGCGCGCACGCCCTCGTCGGTGTCGACGACGGTCTTCTCGCCCTTGCGGCCGAGGATCTCGACCGGGACGATCTCCGCCTTGAACGCGCCCGACGCCTGCGCCGCCGCCGCGCGCCGGTGGCTCTCGGTCGCGAACTTGTCCTGGTCCTCGCGCGTCACGCCGAACCGCTCGGCGACGAGGTCGCCGGTGTTGCCCATGTGGAAGTCGTTGTAGACGTCCCACAGGCCGTCGTGGACCATCGCGTCGAGCAGCTTGCCGTGGCCGAGGCGCAGGCCGTCGCGCGCGCCGGGCAGCAGGTACGGCGCGTTCGTCATGCTCTCCTGGCCGCCCGCGACGATCACGTGCGCGTCGCCGGCCTTGATCGCCTGCGCGGCGAGCGCCACGGCCTTCAGGCCCGAGCCGCACACCTTGTTGATCGTCATCGACCCGACGGTCACCGGGATGCCGGCCGCGATCGCCGCCTGTCGCGCCGGGTTCTGCCCGAGGCCCGCCTGCAGCACGGTGCCGAAGATGACCTCCTCGACGTCGCCCGCCGCGATGCCCGCGCGCCGCACCGCCTCCTTGATCGCGATCGCGCCGAGGGCCGGCGCCTTGAACGAGGCGAGCTTGCCCTGGAACTTCCCGATGGGCGTACGACACGCGGCGACGAGGACGGCTTCGGCCATGGACGGGGCTCCGGGAGGGGGTGAAACCGCAGTCTAGGACGGCCCCCACCGACCCCGAAGCCGGGGCGGGGT
>JAEUHO010000070.1 GCA_016795345.1 Planctomycetia bacterium
GCCTCCCGGGCTGTTAAGACTCCGCCCTCGCTCGGTTTTGGGGCCCCCACCCCCCCTAAAACCCGCTCGGCGTGCGGCCCAAACGGGCCCGCGCTTCGCGGCCGTGAAGGAATCTCCGCTTCCTTCACAGCCTCTCACTTCGACGCGGCCTTCGCCTTCTCCATCAGGAGGCGGAGCTTCGGGTAGTCGCTGTAGGGCGAGTTGAGGAGCTCCATGCCGGTGGGCGTGGACTTGTACTTCTCGGCGAACTCGAGCGCGCGGCGGCCGAGGGCCTCGTCCGTGAGGCCGTTGGCGTGCTGCTCGATGCGGTCGCGCATGAGCTTCTTCATCACCGCCTTGGCCTCTTCGACGAGCGCGTCGTTGCCCTTGTTCTCGACCATGCTCGTCCACGTGCGGATCTGCTCGGCGACCTGGACGTAGCCGTCCACGTCGTTCGGGTCCGAGTTGGCCTTGAGGTAGGCGAGCGCGCGCTCCGGGTCGCTGTCGGCCTGGTAGAGGCGGCGGGCCTGCTGCAGCGCCGCGGCGTTCCGGGGCGTGCCGCCGCCGACGAGCAGGATCAGGATGACGATGATCCCGATGACGCCGACGCCGACCATCATGCCGATGGCGGCGTTGTTGTTCGAGCGGCGCGGGACGCCGCGGGGCCGCTCCTCGCGGTCGTCACGGTCGTCGCGGTCGTCGCGCGCGCGGCGCGGGGCCACGCGCGGGGCGGGGGGCGCGGCGGGCGCCGCCGGGACCGAGAGGGCCGGGCCGCTGACGACGGCGGGCGCCGCATAGGCGGCGGCGACGGGGACCGGCGCGGCGGCGAGGTCGCTGCCGTCGAAGGTCATGGTCATGGCGCCGATGGCGACGACGTCGCCGTGGGCGAGCCAGCGCTGGTTCTTGAACTCGCCGTTGACGCGGGTGCCGTTCTTGCTCTCGAGGTCGACGAGCTTGATCCGGCCGCCGAGGCGCCGGAGGACGGCGTGGTGCTTGCTCGCGTGGCCGTCGGCGACCTGGATGGCGTTGGCGGCGCCGCGGCCGACGGTGGTCTCGTCGTCGAACAGCTCGAAGACGCTCTGCTGACCGCCTTCCTGGATCAAGATCTTCGGCACGTGAGGAGGCTCCGACGGGGCCCCGGGCAGCCGGGGAGGGTGCATCGTAGCGCCGGGACGGCCGATGCGCAGCAGGGTCGCGCCCGCGGGGTCAGCGGTCGCCCTCGCCGGTCTCCGGGGCCGGGGCCTTGGCCGTGCCCGGGAGCTCCGTCGGGGCGCCGCCGCCCACCCCGAAGTTCTGGGTCCACGGGCCGGCGAAGCCGACGCCCATGTCGGCCCAGTCCGAGACGATGTTGCGGTGGTGGCCGCTCGAGCGCAGCCACATCAGGTGGGCGTCCATGGGCCCGCCCGCCCCGGCGATGTTCTCCGACATGCCGGCGCCCATGTAGCCGGCCTTCTGCATGCGGTCGAAGGGCGACGACGCGGCCTCGCCGGTGGCGGGGTTCGCGGGGGCCTCGTGGGCGAAGAACCCGCGGGTCGCCATGTCGCGGCTGTGGGCCCGGGCGCTCGCGACGAGCCGGTCGTCGATCCGGACCGCGCGGAGCGGCTGCCGCGCCGTCTCGGTCGCCTTCCCGAGGACGGCGTCGAGGGTCTTGGGCTCGATGGAGGCGTAGGCGTCGGGGCCCGGCTGGACCCGGAAGGCCCAGCCCATCATGGTCCGGTACTCGTTGGTGATGCGGACCTGCTCGCGCTCGGCGTCGGTGGCGACGGCGAGGCGGCTCGGGTTGTAGACCTCCATCACCCACCGGTTGTAGGCCAGGAGGTCGCGCTCGTCCGCGGTGCGGTAGTAGCTGCGGATCGTGAGGACGCCGGCGCCGACGTACAGGGCGTAGGGGTCCATGGCGGCGGAGAGCGTCGCCGTGTCGAGCCCCTTCGACATCAGCTCGGTGACGATCGCGGCGTGGCGGGCGACGGCCTTCTCGAGGGCCTCCCCCTTCGGCGCCGGCACCTTGAGGGTCTCGTTCCACACCTCCTGCACGGAGCGCCAGCGGCGCATGACCTCCTCGGTCACGAGGTCGTAGGCCCGGGCGGTCGCCGGGTCGTTGTGCGGGTAGGGCCAGTGCGTCTCGTTGAAGATCGCGAGGAGCGCGTGCGCGCGACGGCGGTCGAGCTCGTCGCGGCGGGCGCGCAGCTTCTCGAGGGCCTTGAACGCGGGGTCCTTGGCCACGGTCTCGACGAGGCGGCCGGCCTCCTCGCGGATCGACGCGAGGTGCTTCGCCTCCGACCGGCGGCCGAACTCGCCGCGGTCGAGCAGGTCGCCCTCGAACGCGAGGTACCCGCCGTCGGGGACCGACGTGCGGCCGTCGATCCGCTGCGCCATCACGCGGAAGGCGAGGTCGCGGTGCGACGGCAGGTCCACGAGCGGCAGGAGGTGCCGCACGGCGGACGGACGGTCGGCCAGCTCCGCGGCGAGCAGCGCGAGCGCGAGGTGGCGGTCGGGCGACTCCTTGCCCTGGCCGAGGAGCGCCAGGAGGTCCGGCGGCGCCACGGCGGCCCACGCGAGCGGGGTCTCCTTCTCGCCGCGCCGCAGGCGCACGCCCGAGGCGTCGGCGGCCAGCACCTCGAACACGCCGCCGTCGAGCTTGACGCGCGGGGGCGGGCCCGCGGTCACGGCGGCGGCGAGCTCGTCGATCAGCTTCGTCACGCGCGCGAGGTCGTCGGCCCGCGTCGCCCACTCGGCCTTGCGTCGGGCCGGGGCCTCCGGGGCGTCGGCGAGCGCGCGGTACGCGGTCTGCGCGGCCGCGTAGCGGCGCTCGCGGACGGCGGTCTCCGCCTCCGCCGCCTGCTGCGCGAGGGCGGCGAGGGCCGGCGTCGAGAGCGCGGGCTCCGGGGGCGCGGCGGGGGTCGGCGCCACGGGACGCGACGGGCCTTGCGTCGGCGGAGCCGGGGTCGGTCCCGGGGGCGGCGGGAGGCTCGGCGGCGCGCCCTTGGCGGAGGCGAGGAGCGCGCCGCGGAGGCGTTCGGCCTCCGGCGTGCCGGCGAGCCCGTGCAGCGCCGCCAGGAGGACGGTGCGCTGGGCGTCGCCGTCGGTGGTCTTGCCGGCGGACTCGATCGCCGCCGTCGCGAGCCGGTTCGCCGCGACGAGGACGGAGGTCCGCTTGGTGGTCAGCTTCTCGGCCTCGGCCGGCGTGAGGGCGGGGTGCGCCGCCTGGAACGCCGCGAGGCGGCGGAGGGCCGTGGACGCGTCGCCGCGCGACAGGGCGCGGTCGGCCTCGGCCTCGGCGGCGGCGAACGCGCGGGCGACGGCCTCGGCGCGCCGGAGGGTCGCGCCGTCGATGGCGACGCGGAGGCTGCGGTCGAGCGGGGTGCCGTCGCCGAGCTTCTGCTTGAGCTCGAGGAGGCGGCCGAGGATCTCGCTCTCGCTGCGGCCGACGGCGTTGCGGTGGATCGCGAGGAGCTCCTCGCCGGCCTCCTCGATCCGCCGGCCCACGGCCTGCTTGGCGGTCGCGACGTCGCGGAGGTCGGGGAGGTGGCGCGAGAGGGGGAACTCGGCCTGGAAGTCGGCGAACCGCGGCCCCCACCGCTCCCAGGGCTCGTCGTGGGTGGCGAGGAGCCGCTCGTAGGCGTCGGACTCGGCGCGGCGCGCGGCGCGGCCGTCGGCGACCCGCGAGACGAGCACCTCGACGGCGACGAGCGCGAGCACCGCGAGGCCGAACACGAGGGCCCCGCGGACGATCGCGCGGCGGCCCGCGAGGGACGCACGGAGCGCGTCCGCCGCGCCGACGACGTCGCGGCCCTCGACGGGCGTCGCGGGCTCGTCCGCCGGGGGCGGCTCGACGGGCGCGTTCGGGACGACCGTGGCCTCCTCGACGAGGGCGCCCGAGAGGACGACCGCCGGGGCGGCCCCGGCCGGCGGCGCCGCCACCGGGGGGGCGCCGACGTAGGCGAGCACGACGTCGCCGACGCGGATCTGGTCGCCGGGCGCCAGGACGTGGCGGAGCAGCTTCGTCTCGCCGAGGAGGGTGCCGTTCGACGACTGGAGGTCGGTCACCACCCAGACCCGCGGGCCGCCGTCCGTCGGGTCCACGGGGTCGAGGCGCAGGTGGTGTTTGGACGCGCGCTTGTCCGCGATCTGGACGTCGCAGTCGTCGGCCCGCCCGACGATCAACGGGCGGTTCGAGAGCGGGACCGTGCGGTCGGGCTCCCCGGGGACGCGGACGTGCAATTCGGCCATGGCACCTGCCTCGACGAAGGACGAGCCCCCCCTATCTCAAATCGCGGGCCGCCGCGCCCCCGCGGCCCGCCGGGCCCCACGATCCCAACCCCTTGGCTTCCAAGCACTTCCATCCGCCGCCGGCCGGGCCCGCGGCCGTCGGGGACCTCGACCCGTAAAGCGTAACGTCGTCCGTCGTCGAGATTCCGCCATCCGGCGACCGCGGCGCCGTGCCCCCCGTCGGAGCGACGGGCGGCACGGCCGGGTCAGTCGTCGCCGCGCTCGACGACGATGCCGAGGGCCTCGAGCTTCGCGTCGAGGGTGGGGCGGCTGACGCCGAGGAGGCGCGCGGCCTGGGCCTTCCGGTTGCGGCTCCGGCGCAGCGCCTCGACGATGGCCCGGCGCTCGAGGTCGTCCGAGACCTCCCGGACCATCTCCTTCAGCGACTTCGTGCCGAGGTCGGTGACGGGCGCCGTCGCCGGGACCGCCTTGCGGATCGGCTCCGACAGGACCATGGGCAGGATCACCCGGTCCGACAGGGCATGGGCCCGCTGGATCTCGTTCTTGAGCTCCCGGACGTTGCCCGGCCAGCCGTGGCGCTGGAGCGAGGCCATGGCGTCGTCCGTGATGGACTTCCGCGGCGTCGAGGTGGACGCGGCGATGTCGTCGAGGAACCGCTCGACGAGGAGCGGGACGTCCTCGATCCGCTCGCGGAGCGGGGGCAGCTCGACCGTGATGACGTTCAGCCGGTAGAAGAGGTCCTCGCGGAAGCGGCCGTCGGCGACCGCCTTGCGCAGGTCCTGGTTGCTCGCCGAGAGGACGCGGACGTCCACCTGGATGGAGCGCTTGCCGCCGACCGGCCGCACCTCCTTCTCCTGCAGCACGCGCAGCAGCTTCTTCTGCATCTCGAGCGGCATGTCGCCGATCTCGTCGAGGAAGATCGTGCCGCCGGCGGCCATCTCGAAGAGGCCCTTCTTGTCGGCGTGGGCGCCGGTGAAGGCGCCGCGGGAGTAGCCGAAGAGCTCGCTCTCGAGCAGCGACTCCGGGATCGCCGCGCAGTTCTCGCTGACGAACGGCCGCTCCTTGCGCGGGCCGTTGAAGTGGATCGCGCGCGCGACCAGCTCCTTGCCCGTGCCGCTCTCGCCCTGGATGAGGACCGGCACCTCGCTGTCGGTCACCTTGTCGAGGAGGTGGAACAGGTCGAGCATCCGCCGCGACTGCCCGACGATGTTGGCGTACGAGTACTTGAGCGGCGCCTCGGCCCGCTCGCGCAGCACGTGCTCCTTCACCTCCTGCAGCTCGACGGTCTGCTTCGCGATCCGGTCCGACAGGATGCGGTTGAGCTCCTCGACCTCGGCCTTCGCCTTCTCGAGCTCCTGCAGCCGCCGGCCGTTCTCCTCGTGGAGGCGGGCGTTCTCGACGGCCAGGGCGGCCTGGTCGCTGAAGGCGCGGATGAGCGGGAGGTGGCGCTCCTCGAACACCGCGCGCTCGAAGCGGTTGTCGAGGTAGATGGTGCCGATGGGGCTCTCGCGCCCGCGGACCGGCACGCACAGGATCGAGCGCAGCCGCATCGCGACGACGCTCTCGGTGCCGGAGAACCGCGCGTCCTCCGACGCGTCCGTCACGATGACCGGGTCGCCGGTCTCGAACGCGCGGCGCTCGACGGTCTTGCTCACCTTCGCGAGCGCGTCGCGCACGGCCTCGCGGTCGAAGTTGCGGGCGGCCACCACGCGGCGCTCGGTCCCGCCGCCCTCGTCCTCGAGCAGGATGAACCCGCGCTCGGCGCCCGTCAGGTCGATGAGCGCGTCCACGATCTGGTCGAAGATCACGCGCTCGCTGCGCTCGTTCACGAGGGCGGCGACGACGGCCTGCAGCCGCGCGCTCGCCGCGACCTCCTCGGCGCCGGCGAGCAGCCCCGGCAGCCCCCGCCGCTCGGCCGCGTCGGCGAAGGCCTTCGCCGCGTGCCGCACCGCCGCGGCGCCGCCGCGCCGGTGCAGGCGGTCCACCAGCGCGTCGAGGCCCACGTCGTCCTCGCCGGGGCCCTCCTCGACGAGGAAGCGGAGCAGCACGCGGCCGACGCGGACGCGGTCGCCGTCCTCGAGGCGCTTCTGCGCGACGAGCACGTCGTTGACGAACGTGCCGTTGCGCGAGGCGAGGTCGACGATCTTCCAGCCGCCCGGCACCGCGTCGAACCGGCAGTGGCTGGCGGAGAGGCTCCGGTCGTCGATGCGCACGGCGACGTCGGCCGAGCGGCCGAGCGTCGCGGACTCGCCGGTGAGCGGGAACCGTCGGGTCCCCTCGGGGCTCTCGAGCACGAGCACGGCGGTCATGGGCGTCCTCCGCCGCCCGCGGGCGGCAGTCGGGTCAGGTTCGCGAGCGTCCACAACATCGTGCGGGTGCCCGCCTCGTCGAAGGCGACGGTCACGCGGGACGACGGGCCCGAGCCCGTGGCCGCGACGACCTCGCCGTGGCCGAAGTACGGGTGCGCCACGCGCTCGCCCACCCGCACGCCCGCGGCCTCGCCCCGCGCGACCACCGGCCCGACGTCGGCGTCGGCCTCCGCGGGGCGCGCGACGGCGGGCAGCTCGTCGGGCGCGTCGTCCACGGCGTCGTCGACGACGTCCTCGGCGGCGCCCCCGAACCGCGCGCCGCGGCCGAACGGCCGCGCCTTCGCCGTCGCCGCCACCTCGGCCCGCGCCCGGCCGCGCGCGTACGTGCCCGAGGGGTCGCGCACCGCGACCAGTTCGTCGGGGACGTCGAGCAGGAAGCGGCTCGGGAGCCGGCGCTCGAGCCCGTTCCACGACTCGCGCTGCTGCGCGTGCGTGAGCGCCAGCCGCCGGCGGGCCCGCGTCATCGCGACGTAGAAGAGGCGGCGCTCCTCCTCGACCTCCTCGGCGCGGTCGGTGCTGCGCGCGTGCGGGAACCAGCCCTCCTCCGCGCCCACCACGACCACGCCGTCGAACTCGAGGCCCTTGGCCGCGTGGACGGTCATGAGGCTGACCCGCGGGGCGCCCGCCTCGAGGCCGTCCTGCTCCGCGACGAGCGCGGTCCGCTCGAGGAACGCCTCCAGGGTCGTGGTCGGGTCGAGGCGGTCGGCCTCGTGGGCCGCCGCCACCAGCTCGTCGACGTTCTCGACGCGCGACCGCTCGACCTCGTCCTCGAGGAGCAGCAGCTCGCGCCGGTACCCCGACTCGCCGACGATGGCCTGGACGAGCGGGCCCACGGGCGCGCGCGGGCGCGCGCGCAGCCGCAGGAGCACCTCGAAGAACGCGTCGAGCGCGGCCCGGGCCTTCTTGCT
>JAEUHO010000317.1 GCA_016795345.1 Planctomycetia bacterium
CGCGCCGTCGTCCGAGAAGGCCCCGGCGCCCGCGGCGAGCTGCGCCGCGAAGTCCACGACGACCCGCCCGCGCAGCCCCTCCGTGATCGCCGACACCGGGACGACCTCGCACGGGCCCGCGCGTCGCGCCGCGTCGAGCACCCGCGCGAGCACCTCCGGCCGGTCGGCGGTCGGGTTCGTGTTCGGCATCGCGTACACCGACGCGAACCCGCCGGCGAGCGCCGCGTCGGTGCCCGTCGCGATCGTCTCGCTCTCCTCGCCGCCCGGCTCCCGCAGGTGGACGTGGAGGTCCGTGAAGGCCGGCAGCACGAGGTGCCCGCGCGCGTCCACCACGCCCGCGCCCGGCGGCACCGGCAGCGCGGGCCCGCGGGCGGCGACCTTCCCGTCGACGACCAGCACGTCGCCCACCTCGTCGACGCCGGCGGCCGGGTCCACCACGCGCCCGCCGCGGACGATCGTCGCGCCGCTCACGACACCCCCCCGATCAGCCCCTGGCCGGGCGACGGCGGCGAGCGGCGCAGCGCGGCGGCGACGCCGAGCAGCCCCAGGCCGAGGTGGACGCGGTGCGGCACGCGCAGGTGCGGCGACAGCAGCGCGGCGTCGAGGCCCGTGAGGAAGACCGGGCACGCCGGGTCGGGCCGCAGCCCCTCGAGGATGCGTTCGACGCCGCCCGCGGCGCCGAGCACGATCCCGCTGCGCAGCGCGGCCTCCGTGTCGAGCGCCGGCAGCGGCACCGCGCCCTTCAGGTCCACCAGCGGCAGCTTCTCGGCCCCCACCGTGAGCGCCCGCGCCGCGAGGCCGAGCCCGATCCCGATGGTCCCGCCGAGCAGCGCGCCGTCGGCGCCCGCGACGTCGATGGTGAGCGCGGTCCCGCACGAGACGACGACGGCCGGGCCCGCGACGATCGTGGACGCGCCGAGCACCTGGACGCGGCGGTCCACGCCCGCCGTCTCGGGCTGGTGCGCGCGCGACCGCGGCAGGCCCGGATGGTCGTGCGCGACGACGACCGCGCCGGGGAACCCCACCTTCGCGAGCTCCCACGCGAGGTCCTTGGCCTTCACCGCGTCCGACCCGCACACGGCCACCAGCGGCTTCTCGTCGCGGACGAGCGGCTTCGCGAACTCCCGCACGGCGGCCGCGTCGTTGCGCGGCAGCCGCACGGGGCCCGCGACGTCCTCGCCGCGGACCACGCCGAGCTTGGTCCCGCTGTTGCCGACGTCGATGACGAGGACGAGGTCGATGGCCACGCGCACGCTCCCGTTCGGAAGCGTGTCAGGATCCGCGACCCCGGGCCGGCCTCCAACGAAAGGCCCGTCCGGCCCCGCGCGCCGCGGCGCGCCCGGACGCGTTACTTGCCCTTGTCGAACCCGACCTTGCCCGCGGCGGCGCGCGTCTTCGGGTCGCGCGGGTCCACGACGACGGTCCGCTCGACGCCGTCGCGGCGGATGACGACCGCGACGCCCGTGGTGTCCTTCGGGAGGCCCTTGGCGACCTCGAGGGCCTCGTTGCGGTTGCGCACGCGCTGGCCCGCGACCGAGATGAGGACGTCGCCCTGCTGGATGCCGAACTTCGCCGGCACGCTGCCCGGCGCCACGCCCGTCACGCGGACGCCGCCGTCGCCGTCCTTCACGTCCTCCGACTTCACGTCGTTGAGGATCTCCTTCTCGAGGTCGCGCGACGACAGCGCCACCCACGCCTCCTCGTCGAGCTCGATGTAGGTGCGGCCCTCGCGCTCGACCGGCGTGACCTTGACCTCCGCCAGCGGGACCGGCCCGGTGCGAGGCGTACCGGTGCCGGGCGCGCCCGCGCGGCCCGCGCCGGTCGCGGGCTTGCCCGCCCCCGCGGCGCCCTCGGCGTCCACGACGATGGGCGTCTTCGACCCCGTCGTCATGGCGATCGCGAGGACCTCCTCCTTGCGCTCGGCGGGCGCCTTCGGGTCGGCCCCCACCTCGTCGTAGACCACCTTCAGCCGCGGGTCGTCGTCGCCGCCGGCCTCGCCGACGTACTCGACGCTCAGGAGGTACTTGCCCTCGCGGCGCGGGTCCACGGCGTCGGCCGGCCGCAGCCGCTCCTCGGGCGCCTTCGCCTTCGGGTCGAGGTCCTCGACGGGCGTGAGCGCCCCGGCGAAGAACGTGCGCTTGCGCTTCGACGCCGCGAACTCGAAGGTGATCGCCGCGCTGCCGTCCCGCGGGTCGCTCCCGGCCGGCGGCACGATCGCCGCGACGATGCGCCCGAGCGCCGCGAGGCCCTTCGGCGCCTCCTTCTTCGTCGGCTCCACCGCCGCGCGCTTCTCGACCTTCGGCGGCACGGGCCCGACGAACGGCCACACGCCCGGGGCCAGCGGGTGCTTCTTCACGTCCATCAGGTCCGGGCGGACGATGTGGTCGAAGTCCTTCTCGTACACCTGCCAGAAGTCGGCCTTGCGGGCGTTGTTGGCGTCCGTCTGGTACGCCTCGTTCGCGGGGACGACCCACGCGACGCGCTTCGGGTCGCCCGCCATGGCGGGCCGGGCCTTCGCGAACCACCAGCCCGCCGCCCCCGCCACCCCGAGGGCGAGCAGCAGGTTGACGAACGTGAGCAGGCGGCGGATCGACTGGGCCTTCATGGAGCGCGGTCCCCGGGAACGACGAGGCGTGGAGCGGGTCCCGAGCGCGCCCGCCGCGGCGAGCGGGTCGCCGGACGCAGCGCGGGGCTCTCGGGAGCGACCCTTAGACTAGCAGCGCCCGACGGTCCTTCCCCCGGCGTTCCTCGCCCGCCCGCGCCGGGGCCCCGGCCCGGATCGCGGCGGACGGCGACCCTCGGGCACGCGAGGCCCGGCGGCCGCCGGGCCTCGCGTGCCCGGGGCCCC
>JAEUHO010000318.1 GCA_016795345.1 Planctomycetia bacterium
GACGGGTTCGCGGTCGTCCGGGACCTGGCCGCCCCGGAGGCCGGCGGCGCGCCGCCGGCGACGTGCGGCGCGCTCCACGCCCCGCCGCCCGCGGCCCCGGCCTCCGGCGGGCGCGCGGGCCTCGCGTCGGCGGACGGGGGCTGCGTCGACGTGATGCCGCTCGGCGACGGTCCGTGGGGGGGCGCGCGATGACCGCGACGCCCCCGCTCCCGCGCCGCGACGCCGGGCGCGCGCTCGTCTGCGTGCTGCTCGGCGCGGTGCTCGAGCTCGTCGTGGCGCCGCCGGGGCCCGCGCCCGCGCTCGTGTTCGTGCTCGACGCGCCGTTCCTCGTCCTGCTGTTCACGACGGGCCGCTGGGCGCGCTGGGCGTTCCTGTACGGCTTCGCGCGCTTCGCCACGGGCCTGTGGTGGCTGTGGTACGTGAACCCGTGGATGATCGTCGGGGCCGCGGCCGTGCTCGCCGGCGTGCAGACGTCGTGGGGGCTGGTGCTGCGGTTCGGCGCGCGCCGGCGCGTGCCGTTCCTGCCGCTCGTGGCGGTGACGGCCGTGGGCACGGAGATGGCGCAGGCGTGCGTGATGGGGGTGAGCGGCATGCCGTGGCCCGCGCGGTCGCTCGCGTTCGCGGCGTGGCCCGACCTCGTCGGGTTCGCCGCGTACTTCGGCGCGTACGGGCTGTCCGCGCTCGCGGCGGCGACGTCGGCGTGGGCGTCGGGGCTGCCCGGGCTCCTGCGCGACGACGGCTACCGCGTGGAGCGCGTGCGCGGGCTCGTGGCGTCGGGCGTCCTGCTCGCGATCGGGTTCGGCGTGGCGTGGTTCTACGGCGCGGCGAGCCGCGCGCAGGTCGGCGCGCGCCTCGAGGGCCCCGGCGCGCGGGCCGCGCGGACGGACCCGCTCGTGATCGTGCAGGCGTCGATCCTGCAGGACATGAAGAACGCGAAGGAGCAGAACGCCGACGACATCCTCGCGCGCCACCTGCACGGCACGGCGGAGGCGCTCGCGCGGCTCGCCGACGAGCGGCAGCGCGCCCTCGCCGTGTTGTGGCCCGAGACCATGATCCCGTGGCCGTTCGTGAGCCGCGAGCTGGCCCAGCGGTTCCCGCAGGCCTGGGAGGCGCAGCACAGCGTGCTCCGCGCGATCCGCGACACGGTGCCCGCCGGGCAGCCCTCGCGGTTCCTGCTCGGCGTGAACCACTTCCTCGTCGGCGCGAAGGGCCCGCAGGCGGCGTTGTGGGACCACGACTCGACGGACGCGGTGGTGTTCGTCGACCTGCGGGACCTGCCGGACGAGACGCCGGACCCCGCCGCGTGGCCGGCGGACGGGCGGTGGCCGTGGGAGCAGGTGCCGGCGCGGCACGAGAAGGTCGTGCTGGTGCCGTGGGGCGAGTACACGCCCGGCGGCACCTACCTGCCGTTCCTCCGCGGGCTGCGCGACCGGATCTCGATCATCCCGGAGATCACGCCGGGCGACCCCGACCAGGCGCCGTTCGAGCTGGCCCTCGCGCCCCCCGAGCGCCCCGGCGGCCCGAACCGGCGCGTCCTCGCGGGGTCCATCGTCTGCTTCGAGGTCGCGTTCCCCGCCCGCTGCCGCGCCTGGCGGCGGGCCGGCGCGACCGTCCTGCTCAACGCGGGCAACTACGGGTGGTACGGCGACTCGACCATGCCCGCGCAGGTCCTCGCCCTGGCCCGGCTGCGCGCGGCCGAGCTGGCCGTGACCGTCGTGATCGCGGGCAACACGGGGCCCTCGTGCATCGTGGACCCGACGGGCAGGGTCCGCACGCAGGTCGTGCGCGACGGGAAGACCCAGTTCGTCGAAGGGTGGTGCGCCGGCCCGCTGTACGCGGATCCGGCGTACGAGACGCTCTATCTGCGGTGGGGGGACGTGCCGTGGGCGGTCGCCACCGGGGGGCTTCTTCTCGCCGCCTTTTTGGGTCGGAGACGTGTTCGTGACGAACGCTCGGTACCTTCGGGACCTTCGGTCGAGCCCCCTTCCGCGGGACCCCTCGCGCCCTCGCGCGACGCAACCTCCGAGACGGCCCCGGGTTAGGGCGCCGGGGGGGCGGGTTTCCGTCGGGGACCGGTGCCCGGGGGAAAGTGTTTGACGACGGACCGGCCGTTTGCCATAAACATCCCCGCTTCCGCCTGTTCCGTCGGGCTGCCGGGAGGGTTGTCCTGCCGGTTCGGGCGAAGGCAACGTTCGGGCTGTACCCCACGTTCGGGCTGTACCCCACGGAGGGGTCCGGGTCGGGCGTGACCGGATCGTGGACGTGCGGTCGCGTATGACCGTCCCGCCGCGGTTCGGCTCTCTCTGGACCCGTCGGTAACTCGCCAGGAGGCGCGCATGAGCACGGTTGCGAAGGTCTTCGTGGTCCTGAACTTCCTCCTCGCTGCCCTTTTCCTCGGGTCGGCTTCGGCCCTCCTCGGGCACAGCGATCACTGGAAGGCGCGGCACACCACCGACACGACGAAGCTGAGCGCCGACCTGAACACCGAGAAGAACCGGTCGAAGGCCCTCGAGAGCGAGCTCTCGAAGACGCAGGCCGACAAGACCGCCTCGGACACGGCGGCGGCGGAGCGCAAGCGTGAGGCCGAGACCCTTCAGACGCAGAACGCGACCCTGAAGGAGAAGTTCGACTCGCTGCTCGCGTCGCACGCGGCGGCGACGCGCGCGCTGCAGATCGCGCAGAACACGATCGACAACGTGCAGAAGCTCGTCGGCGTCCTCCAGGACAGCCGCAAGACGGACATCGACAACCTGACGAAGGCCCTCGCCGAGAAGAACGAGGCCGTCAAGATGCAGAACGCCCTCGAGGCGAACCTGAACGACGCCACGCAGCAGCTCAAGGACGTGCTCGCCAAGCACGCCACGACGCAGACCGAGCTCCAGCGCGCGCTGTTCGAGCTCGAGTCGTACCGCAAGCTGTACCCGAACGGCCCGGGCACCGAGCAGCCCTGGCAGGTCGGCAAGGTCCTTACGGCCGACGCCGCCAACAACATCGTCGTGGTCAGCCTCGGCGCCGAGGACGGCGTCAAGGTCGGCTACCGCTACGCGGTCTCGCGCGGCAACCAGTTCATCGCCACGATCACGATCATGAGCACGCAGGCCAAGATGGCCGCCGGCAAGGTGACGCTGGGCAACGGCTCGCCGATGCCCGGCGACGACATCGCCACGTCCTCGACGAAGTAACGCGGTCTCGAACCCCGGGAGCCTGATCATGGCGAAGGACACGTACGAGACGCACGACGAGATGGAAGCCCCGAAGGACGGGCTGGGCAACGGGATCGTCTACGTGACGACCCTGCTGCTGCTGGCGGCGGTGTTCGTCCTCCAGAAGGCCATGGCCGAGAAGTTCGACCGTGGCATGTTCGGGAAGGGCGGGACGGCGGCCGCGCCGGTCGAGCCGGGCCCTGCCAAGTAGAGAAGAACGATTCTCGATCGCTCTGACGAAGGCCGCGACGCATAGCGTCGCGGCCTTCTCGTTTTACGAGGCTCGAGGACCGGCGCGACGTGATGCTCGCCGCGCGGTTCCGGCATCGCGGCCCAGGAGGCCGCTCTGCCGGGCGCGGCGGGATACGCGTCGCGTCGCTACGCCCGTCCAGCACCGAGCACCCAAGGTGACCTCCCGCCCTTCTGATGTCTCTCGCCGCGCTGTTCCGGCGTCGCGGAGGAACCGCGCCGCCGGGCGCGGCGGGAGGCTGCGTCCCCGAACTCAGAGTTCACGGTCCGGCGGGACGGCGGCCGCAACCGCCGAGTCGATGCCCACGAAGTCGATTCGATCGGGTTCCGCCGATCGGACGAAGGCCGCGACGCACAGCGTCGCGGCCTTCTCGTTGGTCGAGGCCCGACGACCGGCGCGACGTGATGCTCGCCGCGCGGTTCCGGCATCGCGGCCCAGGAGGCCGCTCCGCGCGTTGTCCTGGCCGGCGTGGCGTCGAACGCCACGCCGGCATGCGCGGCGGGATACGCGTCGCGTCGCTCCGCCCGTCCAGCACCGAGCGCCCACGGTGACCTCCCGCCCTCTTGATGTTGCTCGCCGCGCCGGTCTGGCGTCGCGGCCCCACGGACCCCGCAGGCTGTTGACCTGGCCGGCCCGACCTCGAGGCGACGCCGTCGAGCTCAGGAGGAGAGCTTCGGCGCGCCAGCGGGGGCCACGTAGGAGGTGCGTTATCGGGCGAAGGAGTGTGGGGGAGGCCGAACGAGGCCGTGGTGGGGGTGAGTGGAGCGGCAATGCGCGGCGCCTCACCTGCCCGTCACGGGCTGGTGAGACCCCGCAGGCGCGACGCCCGCTCCCGGCGGCCCGACCCCCTCGGTCCCCATGCCCCAGCGGACCCCTGTGCCCCAGCGGACCCCTGTGCCCCGCGGACCCCTGTGCCCCGCGGACCCCGAGGCCGGAGCGGACCGCAAGGCCACCGCGGGTCACCGTGCCGGGCACCCGATCCCGAGGCCCCACGGTCCGCGAAGCCGCCCCGCACCGCAGCCAGGGGCCCCGTCGTCCACCGGTCCGCGCGCTCCACCAACAACGCCGGTCCCGACGTGCGTCGCAACGACGCCGGGGCGCCGCGGCCGCGCGAACAGCCGGCGGGCCTCGCGGTCCATGGAGGGGATCTCCAAGCAGGGGTGTGGGGAGGAGTGTTATCGGACGAAGTGGTGGGTGGGGATCGCGTTCGGTGGGGGAGGAAACGCCAAGACGTACGAGGGATGGGGCTCGACCTGCGGCGTCGTCGCCACCGCGGGGTATCCTCCGCACGCCTCGACCGGGTACCTCGTCGCGGACCGGGCGGTCCGTCGTCCGAGAATGCGGCGTCGTCGAGGCGGCGCGGACCTCCATGGCCAACCTCTTCGAGTGGTTCCTCGGCAAGTTCTCCATCGACATGGGGATCGACCTGGGCACCGCGAACACCCTCGTCTACGTGCAGGGCAAGGGCATCGTGCTCAACGAGCCCAGCGTCGTCGCCGTGAAGAAGGGCACCAACAAGGTGTTGCTCGACGGCCGCGCCGTCGGCGACACCGCAAAGGAGATGCTCGGCAAGACGCCGGGCAACATCGTCGCCATCCGCCCGCTCAAGGACGGCGTCATCGCCGACTTCGAGATCACCGAGGCGATGCTCCGCTACTTCATCCACAAGGTGCACGACCGCACCTGGGGCGTCCGCCCGCGCGTCGTCATCGCCATCCCGTACGGCATCACGCCCGTCGAGAAGCGTGCCGTCATCAACTCCGCCGAACGCGCCGGCGCCCGCCGCGTCTACCTGATCGAGGAACCCATGGCCGCCGGCATCGGCGTCGGCCTCCCGATCACCGAGGCCCAAGCCTCCATGATCTGCGACATCGGCGGCGGCACCACCGAGGTCGCCGTCATCTCCCTCGCCGGCATCGTCACCGCGAAGCCGGTCCGCGTGGCGGGCGACGAGATGGACGAAGCCATCGTCAACCACATGCGCAACACCTACAACATGCTCATCGGCGAGCAGACCGCCGAGAAGATCAAGATCGGCATCGGCAGCGCCTACCCGCTCAAGCGCGAGATGACCATGGACGTGAAGGGCCGCGACCTCAAGCACGGCCTCCCGCGCAAGGTCGTCGTCACCAGCGAGGAGATCCGCGAAGCCCTCCAGGAACCCGTCCGCCAGATCGTCGGCGCCGTCAAGGACACCCTCGAGGCCACCCCGCCCGAGCTCGCCGCCGACCTCGTGGACAGCGGCATCGTCCTCGCCGGCGGCGGCTCGCTCCTCCGCGGCATCGACCGCGTCATCGCCGAGGAGATCAACCTCCCCGTCCGCGTCGCCGAAGACCCCCTCACCGCCGTCGCCCGCGGCACCGGCGTCTTCCTCGAAAAGCTCGGCGAGCTCAAGAACGCCCTCGACCAGGCGGACGAGTAGCCGCCCCACGCCGACGAGCCCCACGCCGCGCCGTGGGCCGCACTCGAGCCCCGGGACCGCGAGGCCCGGTCGCCGCCGCACGCCGCCGTACCCGCGCACCCGCACGCACCGACGCCGGCGCGGCGCGCCGGGCCTCGCCGTCCCCCGAGGGGGACGCGGTCCCGGAACCGCCGACCCGCGGGGCCCCCGCGGGCGCAGCGCCGCGACGTGTGGGCGCC
>JAEUHO010000320.1 GCA_016795345.1 Planctomycetia bacterium
GCCCCCCACGACCGGGAACGGGCCCCGCGTCGCGCGCGGCGGCGGGGCCCGGGAAGAGGTTCAGTCGGTGTCGCCGCCGCCGTCGCCCTGGCTGCCCGTCGCGGAGGGCGAGGCGGTCTCGGTCGAGAGATTCTGCTCGAGCAGCTCGGCCGCGATGTCCATGAAGTCGCGCTCCATGAGCACGCCGACGAGCTTGCCCTCCTTCACCACGGGCAGGCAGCCGATCTTCTGGTCGCGCATGAGTCGGATCGCGTCGAGCGTCGGCGTCTCGGGCGCGACCGTGAGGACACGGTCCTGCATGACCTCGCGGACCGCCAGCGGCTTGCTGCGGCCCTCGAGGAGACCCTTCGCGAGGACGCGGAGGAGGTGACGGTACGAGACGAGGCCGACGAGGCGCGCGTCGCCGTCCTCGACGGGGACGTAGCGGAGGCGCTCCCAGACCATGAGGTTCGCGACGAGGTCGAGGGCCTCGTCGGGGTGGACCGTGGTGAGGTCCGTCGTCATGAACTGCTCGACGCGGAGGTAGTGGCTCTTCCAGCCGCCGCCCTCCTCGAGCCGCGCGAGCGGCCAGTGCACGACGCTCTGGCCGGTCTCCTGGCGCTTCGCGATGGCCGCCGTGAGCGCGGCGAGCCGCTCGCCCTGCGTGCCGTGGTCCTTCATCGCGAACTGCGACTTGAGGATCCAGCGCGAGCCCGTGGCGCCGGCGCGGACGCGCGTGTCGAGCACGCCGAGGTAACGGTCGACGTCGCCGCGGTCGAGCTTGGCGGCGAGGAGGCCCTCGCGCGCCATGGGGATGAGGCGGTCGCGCAGGAGGTGCTGCGCCGGGACCGCCTCGCCGTCGAACCACGTGAGCTGCGCCGCGAGCCCGTGGCGGGCGGCGGAGAGGAAGTTCATCTTCGCGTCGTCGAACGAGAGGTGCTTGGTCACGTCCTCCTGCCCGAGGGACAGGGCGTTCATGAGGCCGTACCAGAGCGCCGCGTTCGCGATCTCGTCGAGGGGCGTGGGGCCGGACGGCATCACGCGGGCCTCGATGCGGAGGTGCGGCTTGCCGTCGGTGATGCCGTAACAGGGGCGGTTCCAGCGGTAGACCGTCCCGTTGTGGAGGCGGAGCGCGCGGAGGTGCGGGACGTCGCCGCGGGCGAGCACCTCGAACGGGTCCTCGTTGACCTCGAGGCCGAGGAGCGTACGGAAGCGGGCCACGTCCTCGCGGTGCATCTCGAGGATGGACTCGCGGACCCACGAGCGGCCGAAGTCGACGCGCGGACTGCGCTCGCGCATGTGCGTGTGGCTGCCGCGGGTGTCGACGGCCTGCTGGAAGACCGCGATGCGGGTCTCGTGCCACAGGCGCTTGCCGAAGAGCATGGGCGAGTTCGTCGCCGCGGCGAGCACGGGGCCCGTGATCGCCTGGGCGATGTTGTACATCCGCGCGAACTCGCGGGCGCCGACCTGCCAGTGGATCTGGAAGGAGGTGTTGCACGCCTCCACCATCACCGAGTCGTGCTGCACCATGAGCTCGTCGACGCCCTTGATGCTGATCTCGTAGTTCTTGCCGCGGAGCGCGGTCAGCGCGCGGTTGAGCGCGAAGTACCGCGGGTTCGGCGTCATGTTCTCGAGGCCGAGGTCGGACTTGCGGATCGTGGGCAGGATGCCCACGAGGACCGGGTGGACGCCGATCTCGCGGCCGGCCTCGCGCACGCGCGCGAGGAACTCGTCGGTCTGGCGCTCGAGACGGGAGAGGCAGTCGCCGCCGAACGGGAGCGGGTCGAGGTTGAACTCGAGGTTAAAGCGGGCGACCTCGGTCACGAAGTGCGGGTCGCGGATGCGGTCGAGCATCTGCGTGATGACCGGCGCGGGACGGCCGTCCGCGTCGACGAGGAAGAGCTCCTGCTCGGCGCCGATGCGCCGCACGCCCTCCTCGATCATCCCCGCGTCGATCATCTTCTCGAGCGCCCGGAGGTCCTGCAGCAGGTGCTGCATGAACTCGCGGAGCTTCTCGGACTCACCGGCGGCGTCGACGACGTTCTGTTCGCCCATGGGACCCTCGCGGCGTCGGGGGGCGAGCCCCCCGCGCGTCAGGAAGCGTAGAGCTGGACCTCGGTGCCGAGGCGGTCCGCCATCTCGATCAGCGTGGAGAGCTGCGGGTGGCGGACGATGAGGAAGCCGTCCGAGAGGAGGGTCTGCTTCCAGTCGCGGCGGTGCGTGCCGACGGGGAGCAGCTCCTCGTGGACGAGCCAGGGCCCGAAGTCGCGGCGGATGCGCTCGAGGCCCTCGATGCGGCGGATGATGCCCTGCCCCTGGGCGCGCTTGCAGACGTGGGCGGCGTTGTAGTGCCGCTCGATGCGCTGCGAGATGCGGCCGTGGGTGGTCGCCTCGGCCCAGGCCCGGAACAGGTCGGCGTCGCAGGCGTAGTTCATGATGTCGACCGAGCGGGCGCCCGGCGGCCGGCCGCCGATCTCGCCGAACACGGCTTCGCCGCGGGGCGTCAAGAACCACTCCATGTGGGTGAAACCGTCGGTGAAGCCGAGCGCCTGGATCACGCGGCGGCCGAGCTCGATGCCGGGCTGGAGCGGCGGGACCGTGAGGTCCTTGAGCGCGATCGTCTGGGGGCTGATCCACTCGTTGCTGCGCGCGACGAGGGGCTTCGGCCGGTACCAGGCGCAGTTGTGGAAGAGGATGCGGCCCTTCGAGCAGACCGTGTCGAAGGTGAACTCCTCGCCCTCGATGAACTCCTCGACGCTCATCTCCTTGACGTGGCGCACCTTCGGCAGCGCGGCCTCGAGCTCCGCGCGGTTCTCGAGCCGGTACGTGTCGGCGGACCCCGCGCCCGCGATGGGCTTGATGATCAGCGGGTAGCCGAGCTGCTCGGCGGCCGCGCGGACCTCGGCCTCGCTCGTCGCGCGGCGGTGGTGCGGCGTGCGCACCCCGGCGGCGTCGAGCACCTGCTTCATGCTCTCCTTGTCACGGAACGGCACCGTCTGGGCGACGGTCATGCCGGGGACGCCGAGGGCCTCGCGCAGGCGCGCGGCGAGGAGCATCCCGGGCTCCCACAGCACCTCGACGCGGTCGATCCCGCCGATGGTCGGCGCCCAGCGGCGCACGGCCTCGACGGTGGCCGCCTCGTCCCAGAGGTTGCCCACCTGGAGGTAGTGGGCGAGCGCGTGCGACGCCATCGGCGGCAGCGCCCCGACGGGCTGGTCGCCGATGCCGGCGACGCGGACGCCCTGCTCGGCGAGCCCGCGGACGAAGAACGGCATCTCGGCCGGGTACCCGGGCGAGAGGAAGAGACACGCACCCATGGCGACCTCCGTCGGTACCGCGTTCTACCCGAGCTCGACGCGCACGAGCGTGACGAGCCGCCGCAGGGCCCGCTCCACGACCTCGGTCGAGGCGTGGCGCAGGATCACGTAGCCGTCGCCCTCGTACGTCCCGGTGGGCTCGGCCCCCACCTGCGGGAGGCGGGCCTCGACGACGAGCTCGCCCACCTCGCGCTGGGCCTGCTCGATGCCGTGGATCGCCTTGATCGTCCGGCCCTGGCCCTGCGCGCGCAGGTAGGCGCAGCCGGCGGCGAACCGCCGCTCGGGCGCCGTGAACTCGTCGGTGACGACGAGGCGGCCCCACGCGCCGTACATGTCGAAGTCGTGGGCGTAGGAGTGGAGCGAGCAGATGTGGGCCCCGGGCGGCCGGGCCCCCACCTCGGAGACCGCGACCGACCCGTCGGCGCGGCGGAACCACTCCATGTGCGACACGCCGGACGTCATGCCGAGGGCCGAGAGGGCCTTCGTGCCGACGGCGCGGATGTCGTTCCACTGCGGGTGGTCGATCTCGCGCGGCACGAGCACCGTCCACTGGATCCACGGCGTCTCGAGGACGTGGAGCGGGGTCGGCTCGTACCGCGTCAACGAGTGCCACACGGTGCGGGAGCCCACGTTCACCGCGTCGAACGAGTGCTCCTTGCCGACGACGAACTCCTCGACCTGCAGCGGGCGGTCGGGCGACGGGGCCAGCGCGCGCAGCGCGTCCTCGAGGGCGCGCGCGTCGCCGACGCGGAACGTCGCCTTCGCGCCGGCGCCCGCCGGGGGCTTCACGACCACCGGGTACCCGACGAGCGCGACGAACGAACGGGCCTCGTCGAAGTTCGTGCAGAGGCGGTGGCGCGCGCACGGGACCCCCGCGGCGCGGAGCACGTCCTTCATGCGGGCCTTGTCGCGGAAGTTGCGGGCCACCTGCTCGCCCATGCCCTCGACCCCGAGCCGGTCGCGGACGTAGCCGAGCGGGACCTGGAGCTGCTCGAGCATCCCGACCACCCGGTCGAGCCCGCCGAGCTGCCGCGCGGCGCCGCGCACCCCCTCCACCAAGGCCTCGCCGTCGAGGCCGTCCTTCACCTGCCAGTGCCCGGCCAGCTGGCGGTCGAGGTCCGGGGGCAGGGCGGTCCGCGGGTCCTGCGTGACCAGGGCGAGCCGGACGTCCGGGAGGGCGGCCACCCCCTTCACGAACCGGAGGGACGCTTCGCGGAAGAAGGGGACGCAGAAGACGACGTGGCGCATGGGGACGGGATCGTCCCCGACGGACGGCCCGCCGACAACCCTTCCCGCCGCTGGCGGGGCCGGGACCGACCGCGGCGCCCGCCCGCCGCCCACGGTCGGGGGGACCGCTTGCCCCGCCCCCCGCCCCCCCGGTAGGCTCCGGGTCCGGGCGCCGGGAGGCCTCCATGAAGAACGTCGTCACCGCGATCCTCGGCGGAGGCCAGGGGGCCCGGCTCGCCCCCCTCACGCAGTACCGGGCGAAGCCGGCCGTCCCGTTCGGCGGCAAGTTCCGCCTGATCGACATCCCGATCAGCAACAGCCTCCACGCCCGCTTCGACCGGATCTACGTCCTCACCCAGTTCCAGAGCGCCAGCCTCCACCAGCACATCGCCCAGACCTACCGCTTCGACATGTTCCGGGGCGGCTTCGTCGAGATCCTGGCGGCCGAGCAGGGCCTCGGCCAGCGCGACTGGTACCAGGGCACCGCCGACGCGGTCCGCCAGAACCTCCCCCACCTGCTGCTCGACGGCGTCGAGGACGTCCTCATCCTGTCGGGCGACCAGCTCTACCTCATGCGCATGGACCACTTCGTCCAGCGCCACCGCGACGTCGGCGCCGACCTGACGATCGCGGTGAAGCCGGTCCCGCGCGCCGAGGCAACGGCCCTCGGCATCCTCCGCGTGGACGGCGCGGGCCGCGTCGTCGAGTTCGTCGAGAAGCCGAAGGACCCCGCGATCCTCGACCGCCTCGCGCTCGACCGCGCCTCCCTGCTCCGCCTCGGCTTCGACGCCCCCGACGGCTCGCTCCTCGCGAGCATGGGCATCTACACCTTCCGCCGCGACGTCCTCTCGAGCCTCCTCGTCGGCAACACCGCCACGGACTTCGGCAAGGAGGTCATCCCCTCCGCCATCCACGACCACCGGGTCTACGTCTTCGGCCACACCGGCTACTGGCGCGACATCGGGACGATCCCCTCGTTCCACGAGGCGAGCCTCGACCTCACGCGCCCGCTCCCGCCCCTCAACCTCTACGACCCCGACTTCCCGATCTACACCCACGCGCGCTTCCTGCCCGGCACGAAGATCAACGAGTGCACGGTCAAGCAGTCGATCCTCTGCGAGGGCAGCATCATCACGAAGGCGGAGATGTCGAACTCCATCGTCGGCATCCGCGCGGTCGTGCGGCCCGGCAGCAAGATCTCCGAAAGCATCGTCATGGGCGCGCGCTACTACGAACCGGTCGGCGCGCCCACCCCCGCCGTGCGCCTCGGCATCGGCCACGACTGCGAGATCCGCCGCGCGATCATCGACCTCGACGCCCGCATCGGCGACGGCTGCCGCATCGTCAACGCCCGCAACGTCAAGGACGAGGACGGCGACGGCTACGTGATCCGCGACGGCATCGTCGTGATCCCCCGCTCCGCCGTCATCCCGCCCGGGACGGTCATCTGATGCGTATCGCGCAGGTCTCCGCCGAGCTGGCGCCCTTCGCCAAGACCGGCGGCCTCGGCGACGTCTGCGCGGCCCTCCCGCGCTACCTCGTCGCCGCCGGCCACGACGTGAGGCCCTTCCTCCCGCTGTACGGCAACCTGCGCGCCGGCCGCGACCGGATGGTCCCCGTCGGGTACGCGCAGGACGTCCCGGTCCGGCTCGGCCCGCGCACCTTCACCTTCTCGCTCTTCACGACCGAGCTCCCGGGCACCTCGGTGCCCGTCTACTTCGTCCGCTGCCCCGCGCTCTACGACCGCGCCGCCACCTACACCGCCGACCCCGACGAGCACCTCCGCTTCGCCTTCCTCACGGTCGCAGCGATCGAGTCGTGCCAGCGGATGGGCTTCTCGCCCGACGTCTTCCACGCGCACGACTGGCACGCCGCGCTGCTCCCGCTCTACCTGAACACGCTCTACGCGTGGGACCGCGCCCGTTTCGGCGGCACGCGCACCGTCCTCACGATCCACAACGTCGGCTACCAGGGCACCGTCTCCGCCCGCGCCGTCGACGACCTCGGCCTCGCGCCGCACCGCTCGCTGCTCCACCGCGACGAGCTCGCCCGCGGCCGGCTCTCCTTCCTCCTCCACGGCATCCTCTACGCCAACGCGCTCACGACGGTCTCGCGCACCCACGCCCTCGAGATGCTCTCCCCCGAGCACGGCATGGGCATGGACCCCTACCTCCGCGCCCGCGCGAAGGACTTCGTCGGCATCGTCAACGGCATCGACACCGCCATCTGGTCCCCCGCCACCGACCCCCACCTCGCCGCCCGCTACGACGCCGACGACCTCGCGGGCAAGGCCGCGTGCAAACGCGCGCTCCTCGAGGGCCTCGGCCTCCCGTACGCCGCGTCGGCGCCCGTGATCGGCGTCGTCTCGCGGCTCACCGGGCAGAAGGGCCTCGACCTGCTCGAGGGCGTCCTCCCCGACCTCCTCGCGGCCGCCGACGTCCGCTTCGTCGCGCTCGGCAGCGGCGACGCGCGCCTCGAGGCCTTCTTCGCCGACCTCGCCCGCCGCTTCCCCTCGAAGGCCGGCTTCACCCGCGGCTACGACGAGCCGCTGGCGCACCGCATCGAGGCCGGCGCCGACCTCTTCCTCATGCCGTCGCGCTACGAGCCGTGCGGGCTCAACCAGATGTACAGCCTCCGCTACGGCACGCCGCCGGTCGTCCGCCGCACGGGCGGGCTCGCCGACACGGTGGTCCCGTTCGACCGCCGGACGGGCGAGGGCACCGGGTTCGTGTTCGAGCACGCCACGGCCGCGGGCGTCGCGTGGGGCCTCAAGGAGGCGCTCACGACGTGGCTCGACCGCCCCGCGTGGGCCCGGCTCGTGCGCAACGGCATGGCGCAGGACTGGTCGTGGGAGACGCAGATCCGCCACTACCTCGCCCTCTACGCGCGCCTGCACGGCTGACCGCGCCGTGCGCCCGTCCCGCCTCGTCCGCCTCGCGAAGTACCGCCGCGCCGCCGGCCACGTCCGCCGGCGCGCCCGACGGGCGGAGAGGGCGGCGGCACGGTCGCCCGCGGGTGACGCGAGGCCCGCTCCGCCGCGGGCCCCGCCGTCGGCGGGCCCGGGTCGCGCCCTCGCGGCCGGCCGCTCGTTCGGGAGCCACCTCGTCACGGCGCTGCTGACCGTGATCGAGGCGTTCCGCAGCGGGTTGCACTGGGTGCGCGGCCTCTTCTCGCGGATGCCCGCGCCGGTGCTCCCGCTCGCGCCGCCCGACGAGTTCCTCGTCGTGGGCCACCGCGGCGCGCCCGCGAGCGCGCCCGAGAACACGCTCGCCTCGTTCGACCGCGCGCTCGCGGAGGGCGCGAACGCGATCGAGACCGACTTCTGCGTGACGAAGGACGACCAGGTCGTCGTGTGGCACGACTGGGACCCGGACGAGCTGGTCGCGTTCGCGCGCGCGGCGGGCGCGGAGTTCGACGTCGCGTACCGGCCCGTCTCGCCCCCCGAGGGGCACCCGATGCGCCGGCCGGTCCGCGAGCTCACGCTCGCGGAGCTGCGCACGCACTACGGCCTCGCGCGGATGAAGGGCGACCTGACGACGCCGGTGCACCTGCCGGTCCTCGACGAGGTCGTGGCGTGGGCGGCGGCGCAGGGCGACCGGCTGAAGTGCGTCCTCGTGGACATCAAGATCCCGGCGGCGCACAAGGCGTGCGCGAAGACGCTGCTCGACGCGCTCGACGCCGCCGTCGCCCGCCACCGCCCGACGTGCCGCTTCCTCCTGATGACGCCGGTGCTCGAGGTGCTGCAGACGCTCCGCGAGCTCGCGCGCGGGCGGTCGCGCACGTTCGACGTCGAGATCAAGCCGGGCCTCGCGCCCGACGCCGACGACGTCGACCCGCGGTTCGCGCCGTACAGCGCGGTCCGCCACGCGGTGCGGCAGGGCAACGACCACGCGAGCATCGGCCGCCCGCGGTTCACCCTCGGCGGCTGGCCGCTCTACAAGAACACCGTCCGCCGCGACCTCGGCGAGATCGCGCTGAAGGCGAGGCACCCCCAGCACCCCGCGCCCGACCGCCTGCTGTGCTGGACGCTCAACCGCCCGCGCGAGCGGCGCTGGCTGCTCCGCCTCGGCGTCCACGGGATCCTGACGGACTTCCCGGCGGACCTGCGCCGCGAGTACGAGGCCGAACGGGCGCGCGCCGCGGCCCGGGCCGCGGCGTCGCGCTGACGCCGGGGCCAGGGACCGGCTCGGCTTCCGCGCCGTCGGGTTCCGCCGACGCGAGGCCCGCGCGCGCGCGGGCCTCGCGTCGGCGGAACCCGACGGCGCG
>JAEUHO010000362.1 GCA_016795345.1 Planctomycetia bacterium
CGATGGCCGAGCCTCCCGCGATGGCGGAGCCGCCGCCTCCTCCCGCGGCGCCGCCGCCCGACGCCGGCCCGGTCTCGCCGACCGGGAGGCCCGGCCTCCCGCTGCGCTACCGCACGCCCGACGAGGTGAAGGCCGCGCTCGACGCGATCGCCGCGCGGCCCGCGTGGGGGGCACGCAAGGCCCGGGTGGAGCGGTACGGCACGAGCGCGGGCGGGCGGGCGCTGTGGGTGCTCCGCATCGGCCCCGACGCGGCGCCGCAGGTGCTCGTGCACGGCGGGCTCGGCGCGCGCGACGCGGCGGGCACCGTGGCGGCCATCGCGTTCGCCGACGCGACGTGCCCCGACGTGACGCCGGCCGAGGGCGGCGCGGCGCCGCGACTGCCGCCCCCCGACGATCGCGTCGGGTGGCTCGTGATCCCGGCGCCGAACCCCGACGCGCTCGCGGCGTTCCTCGAGGGCAAGCCCCGCTTCGGCGGGCCCGACGTGGACCGCGACCAGGACGGTCGCGCGGGCGAGGACGGGCCCGACGACCTCGACGGCGACGGCGAAGTCGTCTCGATGCGTCGGCGCGTGCCCGACGGCCCGTTCGCGCCGGACGACGCCCCGGCGAAGGACGGCAAGGCCCTGGGCGACCCGCGCGCCCTGAAGGACGCGGGCCCCGACACGCGCCGCGCCGTCAGCTTCACCCGTCCCGTCGAGGAGGGGAAGGACGACGACGGCGACGGCGACGTGAACGAGGACCCGCCGGGCACCGACCTCGCGCGCAACCTCATGGGCGTGTGGGAGGAGATGGGCCGCTGGCCGGGCGACGGCCCGTTCCCGGGCAGCGCGCCGGAGGCGAAGGCGCTGCTCGACCTCTCGTGGGACACGCCCGCGCTGATCGGGTGGTACGGCTTCACCTCCGAGGGCGCGCGGCTCGAGCGCGCGAGCGAGCGCGGCAACGACGCCGACGCCGACGACGCGCTCTACGGGCGGCTCGCGGGCCCGTGGCGCGAGGCGGCGGGCGGCGTCGAGCTGCGCAAGGCGTCCGAGCGGCCCGGCGCGGCCGAGAACCGCGGGAGCGACCTCGACTGGGCGGCGCGCCACCTCGGCGTGCCCGCACTGCGCGTCCCGGTGTGGCGCATCACGAAGGAGGCCGGCAGCGCGCGCGAGCGCCACGACCCCGACGAGGTGGACTGGCTGCTCTGGAACGACCGCGTGCTCGGCGGGAAGGGCTTCGTGCCGTGGCACGAGGTCGCCCACCCGCAGCTCGGCACGGTCGAGGTGGGGGGCTGGAAGCGGTTCACGCGGTGGGAGCCGCCCGCCGACCTGCTGCCCGACGCGGTGCGCCGCGTGATGCGGGTCCCCGAGGTGCACGCGGCGTTCGCGCCGCGCCTCGTGGTGCGCGTCGAGGTGACCGCGCGCGGCGCGGGCCTCGCGTCGGTGAAGGTGCGCGTCGACAACGTGGGCGGCGGCCCGACCGACACCGTGCGCGCCGAGCGCGCGGCGAAGGCGACGCCCGTGCGGCTCGAGTTCGCGCCGGCCGAGGGCGTCGAGGTGCTCGCGGGGCCCCGCGGCGCGACGCTCGGCACGTTGCCCGCGGGCGGGTCGTCGGCGCCGACGGAGTGGCTGGTCCGCCGCGCCGGCGCCGGGCCCCTCGGGGTCGCGACGGCCGCCCACCGCGTCGCGGGCGTCGCGACCGCCGAAGGGAGGCTGCCGTGAGGTTCGTCCGCCGCTGCGCCGCGCTCGCCGTGGCGCTCGCGCCGCTCGTCGGCGCGGCGCGCCCGGTCGCCGCCGAGGACCCCTCGCGGCCCCTCGTCGGGATCACCTTCGACCGCTACTACGACGGCGCGGCCCTCGAGAGCGCGCTGAAGACGATCCACGCGTCGTTCCCGCTGTTCACGCGGCTCGAGAGCATGGGCACGAGCCGCGAGGGCCGGCCGCTCTGGGTGATCTCGGTGTTCGACCCGTCGGGGCCCCGCGCCATCGACGACCGCCCGGCGATGTACATCGACGGGAACACGCACGGCAACGAGGTGCAGTGCACCGAGGTCGCGCTGTTCACCGTGAAGTACCTGCTCGAGCGCAAGGACGCCGACCCGTGGATCGGCGCGCTGCTCAAGCGCGTGACGTTCCACGTGGCGCCGTGCGTCAACCCCGACGCGCGCGAGCGGTTCCTGCACCGGCCCAACGACGAGCACTCGCCCCGCCGCGTGCTGCGGCCCGTCGACGACGACCGCGACGGCCGCGCGGACGAGGACGGGCCCGACGACGTGGACGGCGACGGCGACATCCTCGTGATGCGCGTCGCGGACCCGAACGGCGACCTCGTGGACGACGAACGCGACCCGCGCCTCATGCGGCACGTCAAGCCCGGCGAGAGGGGCCGCTGGCGGGTCCTCGGCGCCGAAGGCACCGACGAGGACGGCGACGGGCGCGTGAACGAGGACGGGCCCGGCGGCGTCGACCCGAACCGCAACTTCCCGTGCGAGTGGCGGCCCGAGGCGGTCCAGGGCGGCGGCGGGCCGTACCCGCTCTCGGAGCCCGAGACGCGCGCGACGGCCCTGTGGGTGCTCGCGCACCCGCGGATCGCCGCGGTGCAGAGCTACCACAACGCGGGGCGGATGATCCTGCGGCCGCCGGCCGCGCGCACCGACCGCGAGGCCGACTTCCCCGCGGAGGACAAGCGGCTGTACGACGAGCTGGCGAGCCGCGGGCAGCTCCTGCTGCCGGGCTACCGCTACATGCAGATCCGCGAGGAGCTCTACCAGGTGTGGGGCGGGTTCGTCGAGTGGACCGCCCACGCGCTCGGCGTGCCGTCGTTCACGAACGAGCTGTGGGGCCTGTTCGGGTGGGGCACGTCCGTGGTCGGCGGCGACCTCGAGGCGCTCCGCTGGAACGACGTGGCGCTCCACGGCGCGGGCTTCGTGCGCTGGAAGAAGGCGAAGCACCCGACGTACGGCGAGGTCGAGCTCGGCGGCTGGCGGCGGTACACGATCCGCTCGACGCCGGTGGACTTCCTGCCCGACCTCTGCGTGCGGAACTGCCTCTTCACGCTGGAGCACGCGAGCGCGGTGCCCGACCTCGACGTGCGGGTGGTCGAGCAGGCGCCGGCCGGCGGCGCGCGGCGCGTGCGCGTGGTCGTCGAGAACCGCGCGATGATGCCGACCGCGACGGCGTGGGCCCGCCGCCACGGGCTCGTGCCGCCGGACGTGGTGGGCCTCGACGGCGCCGCCGTGCTCGCGGCCGTGGAGCTCCCGGGGCCCGGCCAGCCCGGCGTGCCGCTCCCCGTGAAGGAGGGCCGCGCGCGCCTCGTGGACGGGGTCGGCGGCACGGCGTCGCGCACCCTCGACCTGTTCGTCGACGCGGCCGCCAAGCCGACGGCCGTCGTGGTGTCGAGCCGCCTGGGCGGGCTCGTGCGGGTCGCGGTGCCGTAGTGGCGAAGAAGGCGCCGCGCCTGCAGACCACGCCGACGCGGGTCGCCGCGTTGATGGGGGCGCTCATCGGCCTCGCGATCGCCGCGGCGCTGTGGGCCCTCCGGCCGACGAACGCGTTCACGGGCCTCGAGTGGCGCATCGTGGACGCGCGCACGCAGGCGTTCATGGGGCAGCGGAAGCCCGACCCCGACCTCGTGCTGGCCGAGGTCCGCGGCGACGACCTCGCCGCGATCAACCCGCTCGGCTACAAGTGGCCGTGGCCGCTGTTCCTGACCGCGAACGCGTTCGAGTGGTTCCGCGCCGCGGGCGCGCGGGCGGTCATCGTCGACGTCTACCAGTTCGACCGCGGTGTGGAGCCCGAGGAGTACGGCCTCACCGACAAGGAGTCCAAGGAGTACCAGGAAGCCAAGGCGATGGTGGACGCCGCGGACGAGCTCGCGGCCGCGTACCGCCCGCCGACCCGCGTCGTGCTCGCCGTCGCGTTGTCGTCGAACCCGCCCGAGATCGGCCCCGCGGGCATCGCGCTGCGCCGGCCGGCCTTCGAGAAGCGCCTCACCCGCATCCCGCCGCTCGACGTCCGCCCCGGCATGGAGCGGCCGCACGTCAACCTCCCGGCGCTCAAGCTGCTCGACGCGTCCCACGGCATCGGGTTCGCGTCGACCCTGGTGGACGACGACGGCGTCCTCCGTCGAGGCGTGCCGGTGGGCTCGGCGGGCGGGCGCCGCCTGCCGTCGCTGCCCTTGGCCGCGGTGTTCGCCATGAGCGATGACGTCGAGGTCGCGGACGGGCGGATCCGGGTCGGGCGCGCGGAGCAGCGGCTCTCCGACGACGGCACGTTCCTCGTGGCGTTCCGCGGCCCCTCGGACACCTACCCCCGCATCTCGCCGGCCCAGGCCGTGCTGGCGGGCGGCGAGCTCGCGAACCTGCGGGCCGGAGGGGACCAGACGACCGTCCCCGGCTCGGGGGGCCTCAAGCCCGAGGACGTCCGCGGGAAGATCGTCCTGTGGGGCGTCAACCCGGACGGCGTGAAGGACGTCGTGTCGGCGCCGGTCGGCTCGGCGTTCTCGGGTCCCGAGTTCCAGCTGACGCTCATCGACAACCTCCTGCACGGCGACGGGCGGTGGGAGGTCTCGCGCACCACGAACGGGCTCGTGCTGCTGGGCTTCTGCGCGCTCCTCGGCCTCCTCGGCGGCGTCGCGAAGCGCCGCGGCGTCTTCCTCACGGCGACGCTCGTCGCCGCCGGCATCGTGTGGGGCGGCGGGTACTGGGCGTTCGGGAAGGGCGTCTCGTTCGACCTCTTCACGCCGTCGCTCGGCATCCTCATGACGTACGCCGGCGTGCTCGCGTTCAAGACGCTGACGGAGGGCCGCCGCAACAAGTGGCTCGAGGGCACGTTCAGCCAGTACCTCGCGCCCGCGGTCATCAAGGCCATCAAGGCCGACCCCTCCATGCTCGCCCTCGGCGGGCGGCAGCGCGAGGTGTCGGTCCTCTTCAGCGACGTGAAGGGCTTCACCACGATCAGCGAGACGCTGGGCCCCGAGAACACGGTGCGCCTGCTCAACGACTACCTCTCGCGTCAGTCCGAGCCCGTGCTCCAGAACGACGGCGTGATCGACAAGTTCATCGGCGACGCCGTGATGGCGTTCTTCGGCGAGCCCGTGGCCCACGCCGACCACGCGCTGCGAGCCTGCCGCGCCGCCGTCGAGAGCCTCGCCGTCCTGGCGGGCACCCAGCCCCTCGCCAAGGAGCTCGGCCTCGGGACGCTCGTCAACCGCATCGGCGTCGCGTCGGGCCCCGCGACCATCGGCAACATCGGCAGCGACCGGCGCTTCAACTACACGGCCATCGGCGACACCGTGAACTTCGCGAGCCGCCTCGAGGGGGCGAACAAGGCGTTCGGCAGCCGCATCCTGCTGGCCGACGCGACCTACCAGGCCGCGAAGGACGCGGTGCTCGCGAAGCCGCTCGCGAAGCTGATCGTCGTGGGCAAGACGGAGCCCGTGCCCGTCCACGAGCTGATCGCGCTCGTGGAGTCCGCCTCGCCGGAGCAGCGCGCGCACGCCGAGGCCTTCGGCCGCGCCCACGCCCTCCTCCTCGCCGACGACCTCGACGGCGCGGAGACGGCGCTCGCCGAGGCGGAGAAGCTCGTGCCGGACGACGGCCCGTGCCGCTGGCTCGGCGGCATCATCGACGGGCTGCGGCTGGGCATGATCGCGCGGCCCTGGAACGGCGTGTACGTGCTCGAGAGCAAGTAGGGGCCCGCGCGGGAACCGTCCCTGACGCGTGGGCCGGCGGCGCGGGGTGGCGCGCTTCGTCCCCCGTCGTCGGCGTGGCCGGAACACGCGGCCGTCCTCGTCCCCCGCGATCGACCCCACGGCGCTCGGCCACGACCGAAGGACCTGTCCCTGCGCGGACCCTGGGAGACGCCGGCCGCCGGGCCTCGCGGTCCCCCGACGTGACGGGGGCCCCGTGGCGCGGTCCCCGGGGCGGGCCTCCGGCCGGGTCCGTGGCCGCCGCCACCGGAAGGACGTCGCGGGAACGGCGACCTTGCCCACGCCCCGGGCGAGGGTAGGCTCGGAGGGTCCGGGCGCCCCGGTGGGGAGCGCCGCGAGGGTCGTCCCATGAAGTTGCGCGTCCTGGCCTTGTCGTGCGTCCTCGGGTTCGGGGCCGTCGCGGCCGCCGACCTGCTGCCGGGCGAGACCCGCGCGGTGCAGGTCCGCGGTGGCGTGCCGGCGTGGAAGGAGCCGCGGGTCCTGTCCGGCAAGGCCGGCCTGATCCCGTTCGCCACCCGCGTCACGGTGGACGAGGTGAAGGCGCCGTGGGTGCGCGTCACGGCCGACAACGGCGTGTCGGGCTGGGTCCGCACGACGGACGTCGTCGAGCCCGGTTCGCTGACGGGCACGGCGGCGCGCGAGGCCGCGGGCCGCGTCGGCGGCGCGGCGACGGCCGACGTCTCG
>JAEUHO010000369.1 GCA_016795345.1 Planctomycetia bacterium
CCGCCCGCGCCCGCGCGGGCGGGGGGGGGCCCCGCGGCCGCGTCGCCGGGCGCGAACGCGAAGGACGGCGCGGGGAAGCCGCCGCCGGCCGCGCCGCGCAGGGAGCCGCGGAGGGCGACGTCGGTCCCCGACGACCCGTTCGCCTCCCCGTCGGCGCTGCCGCCCGAGAAGGAGGCGTTCCTCGACCCCGACCTCGTGATCGGCACGCTGCCGTACGCCGACCAGACGCTCGAGGCCGCGGGCCGCTACCGCGAGGCGTTCGTCGCCGCGTTCGGGACGCCGCAGGTGACGATCCAGCGCATCGCCGAGGCCATCGAGGCGTACTGCCACTCGCTGTCCACGGGGACGTCCGCGTACGACCGGTTCGTCGCCGGCGACGCCGCGGCGCTCTCCGCCGCGCAGCAGCGCGGGCTCGCGTTGTTCCGCGGCAAGGCGGGCTGCGCCGCGTGCCACGACGCCGGCGGCGCGCGGGCGACGTTCACCGACTTCCGCTTCCACAACACCGGCGTGACCTGGAAGGGCGTCGCCGCGAAGGACGACGCCGCGCGGCGCGCGATCGTCGAGGCGGAGGGCGACGGCGGCGTGGCGGCGCTCACGGGCCGCCCGAAGGACCGCCGCGGCTTCAAGACGCCGACCCTGCGCGACGTCGCGGTCCGCGCGCCGTACATGCACGACGGCTCGCTCCGCACCCTCGAGGCGGTCGTGCGCCACTATGCGGAGGGGCCGCTCGACCCCGACGCGTCGCGGCTCCTGCGCCCGCTGACCCTCGCCCCGGGCGAGGTCGCCGACCTCGTCGCGTTCCTCCGCGCGCTCACGAGCGACGAACGCCCGGGGCTCGCCCGCGACGCGTGGCGGGAGCGCGCCGACACGACCCGCCTGCGCGTGGTGGACGCGGCGGGCCGCCCGCTCGCGGGCCTCGCGTTCCGCGTCGTGCCCGCCGGCGACCGCCTGCCCGGCGCCCGGCCCGACGACCTCCGCGGCAAGGACCTCGTCACCGACGACGACGGTCGCGTCGCGTTCGCGATGCCGCGGTTCACCCACGTCGAGCTGCGCTTCGCCGACGGCCTGCGCCCCGCGGCGGGCGCGCTCGTCCCCGACACCTGCCGCGAGGCGGTGGTGGCGCTCCCCGTGAAGGGCCGCGTCGGGATGTTCCTCACGCTGCCCGCGGGCGTCGAGGCGCCGCTCGGCGTCGAGGCGGTGCACGACACCGCGCAGGTCTTCCCCGACCGCCGGTACCCGCGCACGGTCCTCCGCCGCGAGGCCGTGCAGACGGTGGGCGGCAAGGTCGTCGCGTACTACCGCGCGCCGTTCCGCACCGACGTGCCCCCGCGCGCCGCGCTCGTGCTCCCGGTGCGGACCTGGGGCATGGACCGCATGCGCCTCACCCTCGAGGCCGACGCGGACGTCCGCCTCGACCTCTCGCGCTGACGTCGTCCGCCCGCCGACGCGGGTCCGCCGGCCTCCCGGCGGGCCCGTGCGGGTGCCTGCGGGTCGCGGCGGGTAGCGTGGCGGCGTGACCGACGCTCCCCCCTCCCCGGACCCGAGGCCCGGCGGCCCGCGCGAGCGGCCGGGCCTCGCGGTCCCCCGCGCGGGGAGCGGCGCGGCGCCGGGGACGGACGGCGCG
>JAEUHO010000380.1 GCA_016795345.1 Planctomycetia bacterium
GGACGATCCGGCCATGCGCCCATGACAACGCAAATCACTGCCGCGTGCCTCGCCCCGGGGACCCCGCCGGCCGCCGGGCCTCGCGTCCCGGGGAGGGGACCGGGTGCCTCCCCGCTCTCCCTCTTCTTCCGTCTTCTTCCGTGGTCCGGAGTCTGCGACCGAGGGGGCGCAGGGCCGCACGCGCGCTCGCGGGGCGCCGCGTACTTCCTCCGTACGCGAGCCCCGCGAGCGCGACGTCTCGGCCCTCCGCTCCCTCGGTCGCCCAGGGCCGCCCGCGGCTCGCGCCGACGTCCGTGGAACGCGGCGGCTTCTGGCTGCGACCCCGCTCCGCGTGCCGGACGACTACAGCTCGACGGATTCGCCCATCTTCGGGATGTGCGTGGCGAGGCCGAGCTTGTCGCCGATCAGCTTCGCGAACGCCGCGAGGGACGGCGGCTCGCCGTGGCACAGGAACACCTTCGCCGTCGGGCCGCCGCACCGGCCGAGCCAGTCGAGCATGTCGGACTGGCCGCCGTGCGCCGAGAACCCGCCCAGGGTGTGGATCGACGCGCGGACGGGCACCATGTGGCCGCGGATGTGGACCTGCGGCGCGCGGTCGACGAGGCGCCGGCCGAGCGTGCCCGGCGCCTGGTAGCCGACGAAGACGACCTTCGTGGACGGGCGCGGGAGGAGGCCCGCGAGGTGCCCGGTCACGCGGCCGCTCTGGCACATGCCGCTCGACGCGATGATCACCGCGTTCGTGGCCTCGCGCGTGAGGCGCTCGCTCTCGACGTGCGACGAGACGAACGAGAGGCCCTCGAAGTCGAAGGGGTCGTCGCCGCGCTTGAGGAGGCCCTTGGCGTCGTCGTCGTAGACCGCGGTGTTGCCCTGGAAGACGGCGGTGAGCTTCGTCGCCATCGGGCTGTCCACGTACACCTTGAGGCGCGAGAGCTTGCCCTGGTTCTTCCAGCCGTTGATGTGGTAGAGCAGGTCCTGCGTGCGGCCCAGCGCGAACGCCGGCACGAGGACGATGCCCTCGCCGCGGTCCGCCGACTCGAGGATCTCGAGCAGCTCCGCGAGGCTCGCCTCGCCGGACTTGTGATCGCGGTCGCCGTACGTGGACTCGATCTGCACGAAGTCGGCGCGCGGGAACGGCGTCGGGTCGGCCACCACGGGGCGGTGGGGGGCGCCGACGTCGCCGGAGACGCCGAAGACGACCTTGCGGTCGCCCTCCTTCATCGCGACGAGCGCGTGGGCGCTGCCGAGGATGTGGCCGGCGTCGGAGAGCGTGAGCGCCATGGACCGCGTGACCGCGGTCGGGTGGCCGTAGCGCACCGGCCGCATGAGGTCGAGGATGCGCGCCACTTCCTTCTCGCCGTAGGAGGGCGGCGGGCCGCCGCGGCGGCGGTGGTCCTCCTCCTGGATCTTCGCGGCGTCGGCGAGCATCACGGCGGCGAGCTCGGCCGTGGCGCGCGTGCAGAAGACGGGCCCGCGGAAGCCGCGCGTCACGAGGAGGGGGGCGCGGCCGAGGAGGTCGATGTGCGCGTGGGTGAGGACCAGCGCGTCGATGCCGGCGGGGTCGAAGCCGAGCCCGTGGCCGCGGTTGCGGCGCTCGAGCTCGTCGTCGCCCTGGAACTGGCCGCAGTCGACGAGGACGCGGGTCCCGTCGGCCTCGAGGAGGGTGCAGGAACCTGTGACCGTCTCGGCGGCCCCGTGGAATGCGACGCGCATGCCGAGAGGGTACGCGGCCGGAGGGGCTCCCGGAACGGTCCGCCGCCGTTGCCGCTGTCGCCCGCCCGTCGGCGCGGGCACAATCCCCGCGTGCGCCAGCCCTCGCTCCCCCGCCTCCGCTGCCCGGTGTGTCTGCGCGCGGGCGTCGAGGCGCCGTACGAGGTCGACGCCACGCGGGTCGGCGGCGGCGAGGACGGCGGCCGGCCGGGCGAGCTGCTCGAGGCCTTCCTCGTCTGCGCGCGCTGCCGCGCCGTGCGGCCCGTGTTCGGCGGCGTCGGTGTGTTCGTCGCCGACCTCGACGCGCACCTCGACGCCCACGGCAACGTCTACCGCCGCGCGCCCATCGCCGACCCTCGCGTGACGCGGTACGTGCTCGGCCGCGCCGGCTCCGGCGGCGACGTCGTGCCGTTCGCCGAGGTCGTCGAGCGGTACGGCGACCTGCTGCCGCCCGCGCCCGACGCGCCCGCGCGCGCCCCGTCCTCGTACGACGCCGCGCTCGCGGCGTGGCTCGCGACGGGCCCGGTCGCGCCCGCGCCCGCGCTCGAGATCGGATGCGGCGTCGGCCGCGGCACGTTCGTCCTCGCGGCGCGCACGGGCGACGCGACGGGGATCGACCGCAGCGTCGCGCGCGTGCGGCGCGCGCGCAACGTCGCGACCACCGTCGAGTTCCACCTCCCGATCCGCCCGGGGGCGCGCGTCGAGACGCCCATCGACCTCGCGCGGCTCGCGCGCGACGACGTCGACTTCGTGGTCGCGGGGCCCGACCCGCTGCCGTTCGCCTCGGCGTCGTTCGCGGTGGTCGTGCTGCGCCACGGCGACGGCGACGGCCCGTGGGCCGACGCGGACGCCGCGCTCGCGGAGGCCCGGCGCGTGCTCGCGCCCGGCGGGCGGCTCGTCCGCGAGGCCGGGCCCGGCGGCGCGCTGGAGGAGGTCGGGCCGGTCGCGACCGCGGGGCCCGCGCGGTGATCCCCGCCCGCGAGTGGCGGCCCGCGCTCCACGCCGCGACGGGGCTCGTCGCGCTCCTCCTCGGCGTGCTCCCCCGCCCGCTCGCGCTCGCGGGGGCCGCGCTCGGCCTGCTCGCGGGGTTCGTCGTGATCCCCCTCACGCCGCTCGAGGCGCGGCTGCGGCGGCCCGGCGAGCCGTTCCTCGGGGGCCTGCGCACCTACCCGCTCGCCGTGGCCGGGCTCATCGTCGCGCTGCCCGCCACGCTCGCCGCGGTCGGCTGGGCGATCTTCGCGTGGGGCGACGCCGCGGCGAGCGTGGTGGGGCGGCACGTCCCCGCGCCGGCGCTGTTCGGGCACCGGAAGGCGACGGGGTCGGGGTCGCTCGCGTTCCTCCTCGTCGGCACGGCGGTGGGGTGGGGCGTCGGCGCCGTCGTCGCCGCGACGGGCGGGGGCCCGTGCCCGTCGGGGGCCCGCATCGCGGCGGCCGCGCTCGCGGCGACCCTCGTCGACCTCGTCCCGATCCCGCCCGACGACAACCTGCCCCACGCCGCCGCAGCGGGCCTCGCGTTGGCGTTCCTGCCGTTCTGACCCGGCCCCGGCGCGGCGGGGGGCCCCGTGCACGGCCCTCTACACTAGGAGCCTGTCCCAGGAGTTCCCGTCGCGAGCCCGTCGAGACCGATGCGAGGCGGGCAAGCGCAGCCGGGAAGCCCCGGAGACGGGTTCCTGACCCGTCGAGGGGCTGACCGGCGAGCAGGCCTGCCGCAGCGAGAGGATCGCCGGGCGTAGCAGGGCGGCTCTTGGGATAGGCTCCAACGGGCTCCGGAGGTTCCATGCGTCCGTTCGTCCGCACCGCCGCCGTCGCCGCTCTCGTGACCCTCGCGTCCGCCGTCCGCGGGGCCCACGCGGCCGACGCGCCCGCGCCGGCTCCCGTGCCGGCGCCGGCACCGGCCACGCCGCCTCCGACGATCGCGGTGCCGCGCGTGGACGGCCTCGTGCTCGACGGGACGCTCACGGACGC
>JAEUHO010000384.1 GCA_016795345.1 Planctomycetia bacterium
GCGGAGGCTCCTCGGCGTGGTGCAGGAACACGCTGTCGTCGCCTCCGCGCCGCGCCCGGGTCGCATCCATCGGCCCCCACCGGCCGATGGGCATCGTTCAGCCCCTGTCGCGGCTCATCCCTCGTGAATGGACCGGGCTAGGCCATCCACGCCACGTGGACCGCCTGAAACGCAGTCCCGTGCTGGTACGCCGAGCGCATGGCGTCGCGATCCACCCAGAACGCGGGCGTCAGCGCGGCGACGAGACGGGGGACGCCCCGTATGTGAGCTCGACCACGACGTCCAGATCCAGCGTCGCGCGGGGTTCGCCGAACCGGCTGCTCGCGACCGAGCCGCCGACGGCGTACCGGATGCCCGCCACGTCCAGGGCGCCAGCGACGGCGACGAGCAGGCTCTCCGGCTCAGTCAGCACCGGACGTCCATCGCCACCGGGTCGAAGCCCCAGACCGCGACCAGGGTCTCGCGGGGGAGCCAGCGCGCGACCCACAGGAGCTGGAGCTCACGGTCCGTGCGGTCGGGATGCTCTCGCCGGAGTTCCGCGATCCCGACGTCACGGAGCATCCGGCCCAGCACCCCCACCCGAGCAAGCCGGCCGTGATCGCCGGCCCGCTGCAGGGCTTGCACGAGGACTCGCTCCGCCTCGTAGGAGGTGTCCTGACTGAGCGTCCGATATCCCGGGGGGGGGAGTCCACGACGGCATCGTACTCCCCGGCGCCCACGCCCCCCCCGGACGACGGCATCCGCGGCCCCCGGCGGACCTTCCCGTAGACTCCCCGGCCGCATGGCCAAGCAGCCCCCCCCGCCCCCCCGCTCCTCGTCGGTCGTCCGCATCGCCCTCGTCCAGGCGAAGGCGAGCGCCGACCCCCGCGACAACGTGAAGCGCACCCTCGCCGCGATCGAGTCCGCGGCCAAGCAGGGCGCGAAGCTCGTGTGCACGCAGGAGCTCTTCCGCTCGCCGTACTTCTGCCAGACCGAGGACGCCGCGAAGTTCGCGCTGGCCGAGGAGGTCCCCGGCCCGACGACGGAGGCGCTGGCCAAGGTCGCCAAGAAACACGGCATCGTCGTGATCGGCTCGCTCTTCGAGCGCCGCGCGCCGGGCCTCTACCACAACACGACGGTGATCCTCGACGCGGACGGCTCGTTCGTGGGCGCGTACCGGAAGATGCACATCCCGGACGACCCGCGCTTCTACGAGAAGTACTACTTCACGCCGGGCGACGCCGACGCGGGCCCCGGCTTCCGCGCGTGGGACACGGCGGTCGGCCGCATCGGCGTGCTCATCTGCTGGGACCAGTGGTACCCCGAGGGCGCGCGCATCACGGCGCTCGACGGCGCGAAGATCCTCTTCTACCCCACGGCCATCGGCACCTGGCAGGGCGAGGCTGAGCTCAAGGACGCGCACCGCGACGCGTGGCGCACGATCCAGCGCTCGCACGCCATCGCCAACGGCGTGTTCGTGGCGGCGGTCAACCGCGTCGGCCGCGAGGACGAGCTCGACTTCTGGGGCTCGTCGTTCGTCGCGCGGCCGTACGGCCAGCTGCTGGCCGAGGCCTCGCAGGACCGCGAAGAGATCCTGCTCGCCGACTGCGACCTCGACGAGATCGAGCGGACGCGCCAGGGGTGGCCCTTCCTGCGCGACCGCCGCATCGACGCGTACCCGCCGATCCTCGAGCGGTACCTGCACGACCCCCACCACCTGGGCGGGAGCGACTGCTGTGGTTAAGCGGAAGAAGTCCCCGCCAGGCGGTCGCCAGACCGCCCTTGACCCCGCCGGACTCGACCGATCGGGCCTCGTCCTCGGCCGCGACACCCCGGCCGCCGCCGGGTACGCGATGCCCGGCGAGTGGGTGCGCCACGAGGCGACCCTCATCTCGTGGCCCCGCGACCCGGTCACGTTCCGCGACATCCCCGCCGTCGAGCGGATCTTCGCGGACGTCATCGCGGCGCTGTCCCACGGCGAGCGCGTGGACTGCCTCGTCCCCGACGGCGCGACCGCGCAGCGCGCGGCGCAGCTCGTCGGGGCGCGCGGCGGCCGGCACGTGCAGTTCTTCGAGCAGCCCACCGCCGACGTCTGGATCCGCGACTACGGCCCGACGTTCGTGCTGAAGCGTCGCGGCCGCGCGGTGCGGCGCGGCTACGTCCGGTGGCGCTTCAACGCGTGGGGCGGCAAGTACGAGAAGCTCCTCGCCGACGACGGCCTGCCGGACCGCCTGGGGCTGCCGGGCCCGCGGTTCGCCCCGGGGATCGTGCTCGAGGGCGGCAGCATCGACGTGAACGGCGCCGGCTCGGTGCTCACGACCGAGCAGTGCCTCCTCCACCCGAACCGCAACCCGCACTTGAAGCGCGCGGAGCTCGAGGCCTACCTGCGCGCCTACCTGGGCGTGCGCCAGGTCCTCTGGCTCGGCGAGGGGATCGTCGGCGACGACACCGACGGCCACGTCGACGACCTCGCGCGCTTCGTCGGCCCCCGCACCATCGTGACGGCCTACGAGGACGACCCGAAGGACGCCAACTACGCGGCCCTGCACGACACCTGGCGGCGCCTCGTCGCCATGGCCGACCCCGAGGGCCGGCCCTTCGAGATCGTGAAGCTGCCGATGCCCGGCGCGCTCTTCGCCGGCAAGCGCCGGCTCCCGGCCTCCTACGCCAACTTCGTCATCGGCAACGACCGGATCCTGCTGCCGGCCTACGGGCCGCGCGCGCGCGACGACAAGGCCGCGAAGATCCTCGCGAAGTGCTTCCCGGGCCGCCCCGTCGTGAAGATCGAGGCGAAGGAGCTCGTGTACGGCCACGGCTCGTTCCACTGCGCCACCCAGCAGGTCCCCGCGGCGCGGTGACCTCGTTCACGCGCGCGCCGCCGGCGCGGGGAGCCCCCCGAACCGGCGGTCGCGCGCGCGGAAGTCCGCGAGCGCGGCCGCGAGGTCGTCGCGCGTCACGTCGGGCCAGAGCCGGTCCACGAACACGAGCTCCGCGTAGGCCGACTCCCACAGGAGGAAGTCGGAGAGCCGCCGCTCGCCGCCCGGGCGCAGGAAGAGGTCGACGTCCGGGACCGCGAGGCCCGGTGCGAGACAGCGCGCGAAGCCCTCGCGCGTCGCGGCGCCCTCCGCCGGGAGGCGCGCGGCCGCCGCGAGGATCGCGTCGCGCCCGGAGTAGTCGACCGCGATGCGGAGCCTTAGGCCCGCCCCCGTCGCAGTCGCGGCCTCGGCGCGCTCGACCTGCGTCCGGAGCGTGGCCGGCAGCCGGTCGCGCCGCCCGATCACCTCGAGCCGCGTGCCCGCGCGGACGCACGCCCGCGCCTCGGTGCGCAGGAAGCGGCGCAGGAGCGCCAGGATCCGCGCGACCTCGCCCCGCGGCCGCCGCCAGTTGTCGGACGAGAACGCGAACAGCGTGAGCACGCCGACGCCGAGGTCCGACGCCGCGTCGATGACGCGCCGCGCGGCGCGGGCCCCCGCCACGTGGCCCGCCACGCGCGGCAGCCCGCGGCGCTGGGCCCACCGCCCGTTGCCGTCCATCACGATGGCGACGTGCAGCCCCCGGTCGGGGCCCGCGGCGGGCGGCTCGGCGCGGCGCGGCTCACGCACGGCGCACCGCCTTCACGAGCCGCTCCATCTCCGCGACGTACCGCGCGAGGGCGGCCCGCCCGCTCGCGGTGAGCCGGAAGTCGGTGCGCGGCACGCGCCCCTCGAACGACTTCTCGACGGCGACGTACCCCGCCTCCTCGAGCCGCCGCGCGTGGACCGACAGGTTGCCGTCGGTGCAGCCGAGGAGCGCCTTCAGCTCGCCGAACCGGAGCGACGGCCGCGCCGCCAGCGCGCTCACGATCCCGAGGCGGAGCCGCTCGTGGATGACGGGGTCGAGGCCGAGCGCCGCGTCCGTCGCGGTGCCGGCGCGCGTGCGGTCGCCGGTCGCGGTCCTACCCACCGTGCCTCCGCGCGATCACGAGGCCGCACGCCAGGTGGAGGACGCCGAACCCGGCGCCGAGGAAGGCGTCGGCGAACGCGAGCGGCGCGAAGAACGCGGCGCCCCCGAGCGCGAGACAGCAGCCGCCGAGCGCGAGGACCGGCCGGGGCGAGAAGGCGCCGCCCGCGAGGACGCCCGCGCCGTACGACGCGAGCCACAGCCCCGGGAGCAGGTCCGGGACCCCGGCGCGCCAGGCGCCGAGGGACGCGAGGAGCCCCGCGACGAGCGGCGCCCCCACCCCGAGGACGAGTTTCCTCCCGGGACGCGAGGCCCGCCCGCCCGGGGCGCCGGACGCCTTGCGCCGCATGAGCAGGACCCCCGTCGCGATCGACAGCGCCGCCGCGAGGGCCCAGGACACGACCCATCGCGGGGAGCCCGTGGCGATGTCGGCGCCCCACCGGAGGTACGCGACGGTGCCGAGCGCGACCCCGCCCACCACCGCGAGCCAGGCCCCGGGGACCGACGTGAACCCGCTCGCGTCCTCCATGGCGGTGCGGATGAACCGCAGGTCGTCCATCGCGCGGGCGGCCGCGACCTCGCGGACGGCGGGGGGCTCGACGCTGCGGGACATGGGCACCCTCCACGGGACGTCCCCAGCGTGCCCGGGCTCCACGCAGTGTCAAGTACTTTGTGCTGCAAAGTTGCCTCGGGCGCCCCGACGCCGCCGGGCGAGCAGAAGAGCGGGGCGGTCACCGGCCGGGGCGCGACGCCGTCAAGGCCTCGAGGAGCGGGCCGAGGGCCGAGGCGGGCGCACGCGCGGCGTCGTGGCGGACGACCACGTCGGCCTCGTCGGGGCGGACCGGTTCGGCGGCCGCGACCTGCGCGAGGTGCACCGACCAGGTCGCGTCGGACGGGTCGGTGCCCGCGGCGGCGCGGGCCTCGATGCGCGCGC
>JAEUHO010000389.1 GCA_016795345.1 Planctomycetia bacterium
GGCGCCGTCAGGGCGCCTCGGCGCGGCCCGCCCGCGCGGCGCGCAGGATCGCGCCCGGGCGCGCGACGAACCGGGCGCGGAACGCGGCGCTGAAGCGCGGGTAGTGGCGGAACCCGAACCGGGCCGCGACCTCGCGCACCGTCTCGGGGACCGCCCCGCCGGGGGTCCGCAGCGCGCGCAGCGCCGCGTGGAGCCGCAGCGTCTCGAGGTACGCCATGGGGGAGCAGCCGAGGACGTGGCGGAACGCGGCCTGGAGCGTCCGCGGCGGGACGCCGGTCGCGCGGCTGACGTCGGCGAGGTAGATCGTCGCGCCGAGGTGGCTCCGCAGGTACCGGTCGGCGGCGCGCACGTCGAGGGTCGCGCTCCACGTCGCACCGCGGGGCGCGGGCGTCGGGACGGCCCGCGCGAACAGCGCGCCCACGAGCTCGAGCCAGCGGGCCCGCAGCTCCGCCGCGACCGTGGCGGGCACGCGGTCGGGCCGTTCGTGCGCGAGCGTCCGGGTCCGCTCCGAGAGGGCGCGCGCGATGTCGGCCTCGTCGGGCCGCAGCTCCGTCAGCAGCAGCGACGTGCGCCAGCGCCACGACGCGCCGCGCCGCGCGATGCCCGGCCGTCGGGGCAGCTCGTCCCACGGCACGAGGACCGTCACCCATCGGTCGCCGGCCGGCGCCACGCCGTCGTACGTCGCGCCCGGCCGCCACACCACGACCGAGCCGGTGCCGACCCTGCGGCCGTTCACGAGGCCGCCGCCGGGGCAGTCGAGCCGCAGCGTGATCGTCGCGAGGTGCTCGACCGTGCGTCCCTGCGCGCGCAGCGGCAGGTTCACCTCGCCGCCGCCGATCTCGAGCCCGTCCACCTTGAGGTAGTGGAGGCGCGCGTCGAGGATCCCCGGCGCGAGCTGCAGGACGTCGTGGGCGGTCCCGGCGACGCGCGCGAGGAGGCGATCCACGCCGACGATGTGCTCGACGGACGTCAGCACCCCTTCGTGCGTCGCCGGGGCGGCCGGCCGACGGCGCGACGGAGCGGTCCCGGTACCCGCGGGCGGAGCGGCGTCGCGGACCTCTCGCATCGGGCGCCTCGGCCTCCGGACGGACCGGCTCCATCCTACGAACCCGACTTGCCCCCCGGCCAACCGGCGGCAGTCGTATTTCACGCCGGGCGCCGCGCCCGCGTCTTTACGCCGCCTTCATTTCTCGCTCGTCGTCGCCCGCTCACGTCAGCGGGAAGTCGAGCCCCGCGGCCGGGCGCCCGAGCACGCGGCACATCGCCACGACCTGCCCCTGGTGCTGATAGACGTGCGCGAACGTCCGCATCACGACCCGCGCCGGCACGAGGTGGGCCGTCCGCCCGCCCCACATCGTGACCGGGCGCGGCGTGT
>JAEUHO010000396.1 GCA_016795345.1 Planctomycetia bacterium
GGAGGAGCATCGCCCACAACGCCTCGGGTCGCCGGCCCAGCAGCGCCTCGAGCTCGCGCTGCGTGAGGCGCCCCGCGGGCTTCGCGGGCGCGGCCTTCGGGTCCGGGACCGGCGCGGGCGCCGGGGCCGGCGCAGGGGCAGGTGCCGGTGCAGGTGCCGGGGCCGGCGCGGGCACGGGTGCGGGCGCCGGCGCCGCGTCCTGCGCGGCAACGCGCCCCCCCCTCGCGAAGCACGCGACGAGGAGCGCGGCGAGGCACGTCGCGACGGAGCGGAGCGGGCCTCGCGTCACGAGCCGAACGCCTTCGTCACCGTGCCGTGGACCGGGCTCGAGGGCGACGGCGCGCCCTTCGGCATGCGGCCCGCGAGGAACGCGTCGCGGCCCGCCGAACACGCGTCGCGCATGGCGCGCGCCATGCGGACCGGGTCGCGCGCCTTCGCGATGGCGGTGTTGAGCAGCACGCCCGCGATGCCGAGCTCCATGGCGACCGCGACGTCGGACGCCGTGCCGACGCCGGCGTCCACGACGATCGGGACCTTCGCGCGCGCGAGGATGCGCTCGATGTTGCCCGGGTTGAGGATGCCGAGGCCGCTGCCGATCGGGCTGCCGAGCGGCATGACGGCGGTGGCGCCGGCCTCCTCGAGGCGCTTCGCGGTCACCGGGTCGTCGTTCGTGTAGACGAGGACGTGGAACTTCTCGGCCACGAGCGTCTTCAGCGCCTTCAGCGTCTCGAACGGCTCGGGCAGGAGCGTCTCGGGGTCGGCGAGGACCTCGAGCTTCACCAGGTCCGACAGCGCCAGCTCGCGCGCCATGCGGCAGACGCGCACGGCGTCGTCGGCCGTGTAGCAGCCCGCGGTGTTGGGCAGCAGCGTGAAGCGGTCGCCGAGCGCGTCGAGGACGTTCGGGCCGTCCTTGCGCGCGAGGTCCACGCGGCGCAGCGCGACCGTGACGACCTCGGTGCCGCTGGCCTCGAGGGCGGCGACCATCTGCGCGTTCGTGGCGTACTTGCCGGTGCCGACGAACAGGCGGCTGTGGAAGACGTGGTCGCCGAGGCGCAGCACGTCCTCGTCGTGCGCCTCGCCGCCGCCGACGAACGTCACGACCTCGACGCGGTCGCCGTCCGCGAGCTTCCGCGTGCCGTGCTCGGCGCGCGTGACGACGTCGCCGTTCACCTCCACCGCGACGCGTTGCCCCTCGAGGCCGAGGTCGCGGACGAGGGCGGCGATGGTCGGGGTCGCCGCGTCGAGGGCGCGCGGGTCGCCGTTGACGACGAGGCGGATCGCGGGCGCGTGTGCCATGGCGCCAACCTATGCCTCCGCGAGGGAACCGCCATCTGCGGTCGCACACCGGCGGAGGCGGCCGGCGGGGGTCACCGGGGGGGAAGCTGCTCGAGGCCCGACTCGCCGCCGAGCACGCGCTTCTCCCACTTCTCGAGGTCCATCACCTTCGCGAGCGTGCTCTTCTGCCCGAGGATCTCGGCGCGCAGCCGGTTCTCGGCCTCGAGGCAGTACATCGCGCGGTTCGCGACCTCGACGGCCTTCGCCTTCGGGATCACGATCACGCCGTCGTCGTCGCCGACGATCCAGTCGCCGGGCCGGACGTCGACGCCGTCCACGTGCAGCGTGCCGCCGAGCTCGCCGAGGCCCTTGGGCTCGCCGGCCTGGCCGCACACGTGCCGCGCGAACACCGGCAGCCCGAGGCGCGCGATGTCGCGCACGTCGCGGATCGCGCCGTGGACGACCACGCCCGCCAGCCTGCGGTTGACCGCCGAGTTCGTCGCCAGCTCGCCCCACACGGCCGGCGCCAGGCCCAGCGCGTCGATGAAGAGGACGTCGCCCTCGGCGCAACGGTCGATGGCCTCCACGGGCTTCGCCCAGTCGCCGGGCATGGAGCGGCACGTGAACGCGCGCCCCACCATCCGCGTGCCCGGGGCCGTCAGGTGCCAGCCGTGGAGCACCTTCTGCCGGTGCGCCGCGTCGCTGATGTTCGGCGTCGAGACCTCGGTGAGGATCCGGCGGACGTCGGCGTCGGTCGCGCCCCGCGCCGCCGTCGTGGCCTCGCCCGCGACCCCCGACCGCAGGGCCGTGACGAGGTCGCGCGCGGCCTTCGCCGCGTCGGGCGCCTTCGTGATCGCCCCGCCCACGATGACGACCGACGCGCCGGCCGCGACCGCCCGCGGCGCCGTCGCCGCGTTGATCCCGCCGGCCACCGTCACCGGGATCCGCACGGCGGCCGCGACCGCGCGCAGCGTGTCGAACGGGTCGCGCCCGCGCATCTGCTCGTCGATCGGGCAGTGGACGTTCACGTAGTCGGCGCCGACCGCCTCGGCCCATTTCGCGCGCCCGACCGGGTCCGGGTGGCCGAGGAGGTCCACCAGCACCTCGATGCCGTAGCTCCGCCCCGCCTCGACGCACTCCTCGATCGTCGCGTCCGACGCGACGGCGAGCACGGTCCCGACGGTGGCCCCGGCCTTGGCCGCCGCCTCGAGCTCGAGGCGGCCCGCGTCCATGGTCTTCGCGGCGCACACGATGGGCACCCGCGGGAACTTCGCCCGGAGGGCCCGGACCGCGTTCAGGCCCTCGGCCTTGAGCAACGGCGTGCCCACCTCGAGCCAGTCCACGCCCCCCGCCACCCCCTCGGCGGCCGCGGTCAGCGCGCGGTGGAGGTCCACGAAGTCGAGGGCGAGCTGCAGTCGGGGAGGCGCCATGCGCGTACGGTAGCCGGTTCACGCCGGGGGATCCATGCCCGGCGACCCGGGGCGCCCCCCGGCCGGGCCTTCGCCCTACCCCCCGGTCTGCCGTCCCCCCCCGGTCCATCCGCCATGGTTCGACCCGCACGGATGGGCGGCATGGATGGGCGGCATGGATGGGCGGCATGGATGGGCGGATCGCCCCCCCGGGACCGCGAGGCCCGGTGGCCGATCCGCCGACGATCGATCGGCGTGGCCGGGGGGAGGCCCCCCGGTCGGCGGGAAAAACCCGGGGGGCCCGGCTTGCGGAGTTCCGGGGTCCGGGTGACAATGCACGGCCAAACGTACCGTCGACTCCGGAAGGAGGCGGGGGATCCCCCGCCTCTTTCTTTTGTCGGAGTTGGGCCGTTGTCGGGGTTGGGCTGCCCACGGGCCCGGCCCGGAGAGAGCAGGCCATGGATCCCCAGGACATCCTCCGTTTCGTCGACATCGTCTACCGCGAGCGCGGGATCGACAAGGAGGTCGTCTTCTCGTCGATCGAGCAAGGGTTGCTGACGGCGGCCCGGAAGCGCTTCGGCGAAGAGGCGGTGATCGAAGTCCACCTCGACCGGAAGACCGGGGAGGCGGCGTGCAACGTCAACGGCAGCCCCGCCGCCCTCGACTTCGGCCGCATCGCCGCGCAGACGGCCCGCCAGGTCATGAACCAGCGGATCCGCGAGGCCGAGCGGGACAAGAACCTCGACGAGTACCACCGCCGGGTCAACACGATCGTCACCGGCTCGATCCAGCGGATCGAGGGCGGGAACCTGATCGTCAACCTCGGCCGGGTCGAGGGCATCGTCCCCCGCTCGGAGCAGATCCGCGGCGAGAACTACAAGGTCGGCGACCGGATCCGCGCGTTCCTCTTCGAGGTCCGCGCGCAGGGCCAGCGCGTCCGCATCGTCCTGTCGCGCTCCCGCGCCGACTTCGTCCGCAAGCTGTTCGAGCTCGAGGTGCCCGAGGTCGGCGAGGGGATGATCAAGATCCGCGCGATCGAGCGCGAGGCCGGCTACAAGACCAAGATGGCCGTCGAGTCGAACGACGCCAAGGTGGACCCGATCGGCGCGTGCGTCGGCGTGCGCGGCAGCCGCATCCGCACGGTGATCGAGGAGCTGAACGGCGAGAAGATCGACATCCTCAAGTGGGAGGAGCAGCCGGAGGTCATGATCGCGACGGCGCTCAAGCCGGCGCAGATCAACTCCCTGACCCTCAACTACGACACGAAGACCGCCGACGTGTCCGTCGACGAGGACCAGCTGTCCCTCGCCATCGGCCGTCGCGGCGCCAACGTCCGGCTCGCGTCGCGCCTGTGCGGCTGGGACATCCAGATCGCGGGCGAGAAGGGTGCGAACCCGCCGGAAGGCGCAGCGCCTTCCAACGGGGCCCCTGCGGGCGGGGAGCCGGGGGCTGGTGGTTCGGGCGCTGGGGGTTCGGGCGGCGGCGGCCCCGCCGACGGGCCGGACGCGCCGCCCGCCGGTGCGGACGGTGCTCCCGCGGCTCCCTGACGGTACCATCGGTGGTTTCCCCGCGGGGTCGCGCCGGAATGCCCGGCCGCCCCCGCGGTCGCAGTCGTCGCGTTCGGTCGTCTTGCCCACGGGTCCCCGACCCGCGGGTTCCGGTCGTCCTGGTTCCCGGCGTTCCGTTCCCCAGCTTTCCGTTCCCCGCCTTCCGTCACCCGTAACGAGGTCCTCGTCCCCCCTTGGCGAAGCGCTTTTACCAGATCGCGTTCGAGCTCGGTGAGCACCCCCGC
>JAEUHO010000409.1 GCA_016795345.1 Planctomycetia bacterium
ACCGGGTCGCGAAGTCCGCCGGGTCGCGGGGGACGAACGTGAGGTGGAGGTTCCAGACGAAGTCGCGCAGCAGGCCGTGGCGGTAGGCGAAGTAGGGGGGCGTGTCGGCGCGGTTCTGCCAGTGGTCGCGGACGTGGTGGAGGCGGATCCAGGCGAGCGGGCCGCCGAGGCCGGTCTGGCAGAACAGGAGGAGGAGGACGGCCCGCAGGCGGGGGCCGCACGCGAACGCGCGGTGGATGACGCCGCGGTGGAGGCCCACGGAGTGCCCGAGGCCGACGGTCAGGACCGCGAGGCCCGTCGCGACGAGCGCCGTCGTGAGGGTCAGGCCCGGCGCGCCGAAGAGGAGAGCGGGGGCGGCGGCGCCGTACAGCCAGAGCGTCTTCGGCGCGGAGAAGCGCACCCGTCCGACGTCGGCCGGGACGAGGGGCGTGCCGGGCACGTGCGGCGGACGGGGCGGCGGGCGGTCGGGGCGGGTGCGTTCCACGGGTCGCTCCACCGAAAGTTGAACGTGTTCAAGTTGAACACGTTCAACTTCCCATGTCGAGCAGAACCCGCCGTCCCCGCCTGGCCGCCCGGGGCCCCCCGGGCCTCGCCGGCCGCCGGGCCTCGCGGTCCCCCGGATCGCTGGCCGCGCGTCGAGTCAAACGCGCCAACGGGTGCCGGACACCGAATGGCGCGTCTGGCCGCGCGTCGAGGCAAACGCGCCAACGGGTGCCGGACACGATCTGGCGCGTCTGCCGCCGGGCCTCGCGGTCCGCGGGGGCCGACGGCCCCGGCGTCAGCGGAGGGTCGGGCGGACGATCTCGGGACGGAGGCGGATGAACCGCCGCAGGTTCCCGAGCTCGTCGGCGACCTTCGCGAGGACGAAGTCGGCGTTCGCGTCGCCCTCGTGGACCGACGCGAGGAACCTCGCCTCGGCCGCGTCGATCTCGGCCAGGAGCGCCGGGACGTCCCACGCGGTGTCGAGGATCTCGCGCAGGCGGTCGATGAACCGCGCGCGCAGCGACGGGTGCGCGAGGACCCGCGTGGCGAGCACGGCCGCCGGCGCCGGCGGCGCGAGGACCGGCGCGTACAGGTCGAAGAACGTCGTGTCCGCGCTGTGGGGGAGGAACGTCACGCGGCCGCCGTCGGACGGGTCGCCGTAGGCGTACCAGTTGTGGGGGGGATTGGGCCCGACGACCCACGCGGGCACGTTCTGCCCCGCGTACCCGTCCCAGTGGTGGAGCAGGGCCTCCACCGCGAGGTAGCCGAGGAACGACTCGACGACCAACGTCCGCTCGAGCGCCGCCTCGAGCGCGCCGTCGGGCTCGACGAGGAGCGCGTGCGCGAGCGCCTCCAGGTCGGCGCGATCGTTCTCGTCCTCGTTCGTGTCGAGCTCGAGGTCCGCGGGCTCGGTGACGTCCACGCCGAGCACGCCCTCGTAGAGGTTGCCGTCGCCGTCGGCGAACGTCCGGTCGAGGAACCCGTCGTCGTACGGCTCCACGACCACGTACACGCCGAGGTAGCGCCCGTTCAGCGTCACGCGCGCGTGCGCGGTCCGGCGGGCGGGCACGCCCGCGCGCCGCCACAGCCCGTACGCGACCGGCTCGTGCAGGAACGACGCGTCGAACACGCAGTTGTGCAGGTGCACCTTCTTCTTGCCGTGCAGCTTCTGCCCCGACACGAACTCGTTCGTCTTCAGCGTCCACGACGGCTTGTCGCCCATGGGGCGCGCGGTGGCCTCGCCCTTGATCCGCAGCCCCACGCGCGCGACGTCGGTCTCGTCGTACCGCACGTCGCACGGCACGTAGTCGTCCGAGAACGGCACCAGCGCCGGCAGGTCGGCCTCCGCCACCGTGAGGTCGACGTAGTGCAGCACCGCGGGGTCGAACGGGTCCGTGCTGGCGGTGCGCGCGGGCACGGGCGGCAGCGGCGCCCCCGCCCCGCCGCCGCCGCACGCCGGCAGCAGGACCGCCGCGACGACAAGCCCCCACGCTGCCGCGACGCGGCGGGCGAAACGACGGTGCACACCCATGGCCCGAGCCTACGCGAACGTCGCGTCCGGCGGCAGCCCCCTCGTCCCGCCGCCCCGGGACGTCCGCCACGGCCGCGCGCGACCGGGCGACATGGGGGCGGTCGGCGTCCCGGGACCGCGAGGCCCGCCGGCCGCCGGGTCCGCCGGGGGAGCACCGGCCGCGGGCCCCCCGTCAGGTACCGTCCGCGCCCACGCGAGGCGGCCGGGCCTCGCGTCAGGAGCGCCCGATGTCGATCGCGAACGACGCCTGGATCCGCAAGATGGCCCTCGAGCACAAGATGATCGAGCCCTTCCAGGAGGGGCTCGTCACGAAGGGCAAGATCTCGTACGGGCTCTCCTCGTACGGCTACGACGTCCGCGTCGGCCGCCACTTCAAGATCTTCCACAACCTCCACTCGACGCTGGTGGACCCGAAGGCGTTCGACCACCGCTCGTTCGTCGACCACGTCGGCGACGAGTGCATCATCCCGCCGAACTCGTTCGTGCTGGCCGAGACCGTCGAACGCTTCCGCGTCCCCCGCGAGGTCCTGTGCGTGTGTCTCGGCAAGTGCCTGACCGGCGATACCCGCGTCGTGGACGCCGCGACGGGGGCCTACCTCCCGATCCGCGACTTCGCGGGCCGGCGGGCCACGGTCGGGCTCGACGGGTGGCGGACGACCGCGCTCGGGGTCTCGGACTTCGTGCCGCAGGGCCGCAAGCCGGTGTTCGAGCTCACGACGCGGCTGGGGCTGCGGATCCGCGCGACGGCGAACCACCCGTTCCGGCAGTGGTCGGGCTGGACCGCGCTCGCCGACCTTCGCCCGGGGGACCGCATCGCCGCCGCGCGCCAGGTCCCGGTGTTCGGCTCGACGCCGCTGCCGGCGTGGGAGGCCGCGCTCCTCGGGCTGATGATCTCCGAGGGACAGTGCCAGACGCCGGGCCACAGCCCCGTGTTCACGAACGAAGACCCGGTGCTCGTCGAGCTCCTGCGGGCGTGCGTCGCCGAGGGCGACCTCGGCACGACGACGTCCAACGGGGACCTCGGGTACCGGCTCGTCAACCACGCCGGGCGGGGTGGGGTGCCCGAGAAGAACCGCGCGTCGCGCTGGCTCGCCCGCCACGGCGCCGACGTGAAGAGCGCCGCCAAGGCCGTGCCCGAGGCCGTCTTCACGGCGCCGGCCGAGGCCGTCGCGACGTTCCTCCGCGCCCTCTTCTCCGGCGACGGGACGATCTACGGCGACGACGAGGCGATGTTCCTCGAGTACACGTCGATGTCGCGCCGCCTCGTCGAGGACGTGCACCACCTGCTCCTGCGCTTCGGGGTCGTCTCGCGGCTGCGGTGGAAGGAGACGGCGCTCGGCACCGTGGCCCACACTCTCCAGGTCACCGATCGCGACACCGTGCTGCGTTGGGGGGAGCGGATCGGATTCTGGCCGGGGTCCGAGAAGCAGGTGCGGCTCGAGACGCAGTTCCTGCCGGGGCTGCGGCTCCGCGGCTCCCAGCGCTCCAACTTCGACACGCTGCCCCCCGAAGCGTGGGGCCGCGTCGACGCGGCGCTCACCGCGGCCGGGCGCACGGCGAAGGAGGCGGGCCTGCCGCGCCGCTCCTCGCCGCAGTCGCTCCCGCGGGCGTTCGCGGCCCGCGCCGGGGCCGCGACGGCCGACGCCGAGCTCGCGGAACTGGCCGACGTCGGGCCGGTCTGGGACGTCGTCGAGTCGATCGTGCCCGCCGGAGAGGAAGAGGTGTTCGACCTGTCGGTGCCCGGCGCCGAGAACTTCCTCGCCAACGACCTGATGGTCCACAACTCCACGTACGCGCGCTGCGGGATCATCGTCAACGTGACGCCGCTCGAGCCCGAGTGGGAGGGCGTCGTCACCATCGAGATCAGCAACACGACGCCGCTGCCGGCGAAGATCTACGCCAACGAGGGCATCGCGCAGATCCTCTTCTTCCGCGCCCGGCCCGGCGAGCTGTGCGAGACGTCGTACGGCGATCGCAAGGGCAAGTACCAGAACCAGCCGGGCCTCACGCTCCCGAAGATCGCGCCGACGTAGCCGCCGCGCCGCCGAGCGGGCGGGGGCTCCCGTCGGTCGGGGGCTCCCGCCGCGGCGCGCCCGTGCCGAGCCTCGCGTCGGGCCTCACGTTGGGTCCCGTGCGGGGCCACGCACTGGGCCACGCACCGGGGCGGCCGGCGGGCCTCGCGTCCTGCCGCCGGGCGGCGGGGCGTCGGAACGGCCACCGGGCCTTGCGTCCGGAGACCCCGACCGCCACCGATGGGGGCCCTCGAGGCGGACCGGGGGGGGCGCAGCGGTCGGATCCCCCCGGCGTTGCTTGAGGCCCCCCTCCGGGGTGGTCGATGATCCGCCCATGCGCCGTGCCCCCGCCTCCCTCCTCCGGCTCGCCCTGACGCTCTGCGTCGCGGCCGGGCTCGCGGGCTGCGGCGGGCCCGAGGACCCGTTCGACGGGAAGCGGCCCCCGCCCCTCGACTCGCCGGTCGCGACGATGATCCCCGCGGACGCGCCCCGGACGTGGAGCACGCTCTTCGGGAACGTCGTCTACCTGCAGTTCGGGTTCCTGCGTTGAGGCGGGTGCGCCCAGATGGCGCCCCACCTGGATCGGTGGGATTCCCAGTTCCGCGAGAAGGGCCTCCGGGTGATCGAGGTCGAGTACGGCCCCGCCACCCCCCTGGAGCGCCTCGAGCCGTACCCGCAGCGGAAGGGGATCTCGTACCCCGTCCTCCACGACGCCGACGGGAGCATCACCCAGCGGTTCGCGGTGGGTGCCTTCCCGACGGCGTTCCTGGTGAATCGCGTCGGGCGGGTGGTCTGGCACGGGTTCCCCAGCCGGGACGTGGCCGGCGTCGAGGCGCGGATCCAGGCGGAGCTCTCGAAGTAGGGCCCGCGGACGGGGGCGGAGGGGGAGCGGGACGGAAGGCCCGCGCGGGGGCCGGGCCGGGGGAGGTCCCGAGCCCTTCCGGTGGGGGCGAGAGCGGCCGTTCGAGGGCTGTCCCCCCCCACCCCTAGGATCGTCGGATGCCCCGCTGCCGAGCGGGGTCGATCCTTCCTTCGCCCGTTCCACCGGACTCTTGAACCGGGTCATTCGATACCGGTCCTTGGGGTAAGAGGTCCCGCGGCCACGACATGTAGTGGCCGCGCGGGAGCGGGCAGGCTCCCGTTGCGCCTTGTGCCCAGGGTCAGCCTTCGAGGTTGTTGGGGGCGTCCGCACGTGCCGTCGCAGCGACGGTCCGCGCGCACGCCGTCACGGCCCGGGGGCCGCAGGAGTCCGTGGTTCCCCCCGACGAGCACCCCAGGGCAGGGGGGCTCTCCCGAGGTCGTCCCATGAAGATCCAGCGTCGCTTCACCGTGGCCGGTCGCGATCCCTACGACGGGATCCGTTTCGAGGCTCGGAAGTCCGAGATCCGCAACCCCGACGGCACCGTCGTGTTCTCGCTCGACGGCGTCGTCGTCCCGTCGACGTGGTCGAACGTCGCGACGGACGTGCTGGCGCAGAAGTACTTCCGCCGCAAGGGCATCCCGCAGAAGGGCCCGGACGGCCAGCCGCTCCTGAAGGACGGGAAGCCCGTGATGGGTGGCGAGAAGGACGCGCGGCAGGTGTTCCACCGCCTCGCGGGGTGCTGGCGCCACTGGGGGGAGACGCGCGGCTACTTCGACACGAAGGACGACGCGCAGGCGTTCTACGACGAGATGTGCCGGATGCTCGCCGACCAGCGGGCCGCCCCGAACAGCCCGCAGTGGTTCAACACCGGCCTGCACTTCGCGTACGGCATCGACGGCCCCGCCCAGGGCCACCTGTACGTGGACGAGAAGACCGGCGAGGTGAAGGCGAGCACGTCGGCGTACGAGCGCCCGCAGCCGCACGCGTGCTTCATCCAGAGCGTCGGCGACGACCTCGTGAACGAGGGCGGCATCATGGACCTGTGGGTCCGCGAGGCGCGCCTGTTCAAGTACGGCAGCGGCACCGGCACCAACTTCTCGCGGCTGCGCGGCGAGAACGAGCCGCTGTCGGGCGGCGGCAAGTCGTCGGGCCTGATGTCGTTCCTGAAGATCGGCGACCGCGCCGCGGGCGCGATCAAGTCGGGCGGCACGACGCGCCGCGCCGCGAAGATGGTCTGCCTCGACGTGGACCACCCGGACATCGAGGCGTTCGTCGACTGGAAGGTCGTCGAGGAGCAGAAGGTCGCGTCGCTGGTCGCGGGCAGCAAGATCCTGCACAAGACGCTGAACGCGATCCTGAAGGCGTGCCACGCCGACCTGCCGGCGGGGGTGGCCGAGGCCGACCGCTTCGACCGCACGAAGCACCCGGCGCTGCGCGACGCGGTGAACGAGGCGCGCCGGATGCAGACGCCGATGGCGTGCGTGCTGCGCGTGATCGGGCTCGCCCAGCAGGGCTTCCGCTCCATCGACGTGCCGGTGTACGGGCTCGACTGGGACAGCGAGTCGTACCTCACGGTGTCGGGCCAGAACTCGAACAACTCGATCCGCGTCCCGAACGCGTTCCTCGAGGCCGTCGAGGAGGACCGCGACTGGGAGCTGCGCCGTCGCATCGACGGGAAGGTCGCCAAGACGATCAAGGCCCGCGCGCTGTGGGACAAGGTCTCCTACGCGGCCTGGGCGTGCGCCGACCCGGGCGTGCAGTTCGACACGACCATCAACGAGTGGCACACGTGCCCCGAGGACGGTCGGATCAACGCGAGCAACCCGTGCGTCACCGGCGACACGCTCGTCGCGACGGCGGACGGCTGGCGCCGCATCGACTCGATGCTCGCGAGCGGGACGCAGGTCGTGGGGGCCGACGGGGCCCTGCACCCGATCGCCCCGGCGTTCCTGACGCGCGCGACGGCGCCCGTGTACCGGCTGCGCACGCGCGCCGGCTACGAGGTGCGGCTGACCGCGGACCACAAGGTGCTGACGGCGAACCGCGGCGACGTGCCCGCGAGCGAGCTCACGGCCGACGACGTCGTCGTCCTGGGCCGCCCGGCGTTCGGTCGCCGGGCGCTCGACGCGCGCTTGGCCCGCTTCCTCGGCCTCATGGTCGGCGACGGCTGCCTGATGGGCGATGGCGAGGCCGCGCGCGTGACCCTCGCGCCCGACGAGGCCGCCGTGGCGGAGGCGGTCAACGCCGACCTCTCGACGTACCGCGAGGAACACGCCGCGGACGGCCGCGGCGCCCGCCGGACGACGGTGACGTCGCCCCAGGCCACGCTGTTGGTCGGGACCGGGTCGCGTTGCGTCGTGGACGCCCTGCGACTGTTCGCGGTCCTCGACGAGGGCAGCGCGAGCAAGCGCTTCACCGACGAGGTGTACGGCCTCGACCGCGACGCGCTCGCCGAGGTCCTCCGCGGCCTCTTCACCGCGGACGGGACGGTGGCGAACTACGGCGACAAGTCGCAGTACGTCGCCCTCGACAGCACCAGCGAGACCCTGCTGCGGCAGGTCCAGACCCTGCTGCTCGGCTTCGGCATCAAGTCGAAGCTGTACCGCGACCGTCGCCTCACGACGACCGCGCGGCTGCCCGACGGGCGCGGCGGGCACGCCGAGTACCCGGTCCAGCAGGTGCACAGCCTGCGCGTGAGCCGGTCGTCGCGCGTCCGGTTCGAGGAGCGCATCGGCTTCCTGCCGGGCAGCCCGAAGGTCGACCGCCTGGCGGCGCTCAACCGCGACGTCCGCGCGTACGACGACCGGCTCGAGGACCGCGTCGAGTCGCTCACGTACGACGGCGACGAGCCGGTCTACGACCTGACCGAACCCGCGACCCACCACTTCGTGGCGGGCGGGATCGTGGTCCACAACTGCTCCGAGTACATGTTCCTCGACGACACGGCCTGCAACCTGGCGTCGCTGAACCTCGCGACGTTCTTCGACGCGCAGACCGGCCGGTTCGACATGGACGGCTACCGGCACGCGGCGCGGCTGTGGACCGTCGCGCTCGAGATCTCGGTGCTGATGGCCCAGTTCCCGAGCCACGAGATCGCGCGGAAGTCCTACGAGTTCCGCACGCTGGGCCTCGGCTACGCCAACCTGGGCACGCTCCTGATGCTCATGGGCGTCCCGTACGACAGCAAGGAGGGCATGGCCATCACCGGCGCGCTCACCGCCGTCCTGACGGGCGACGCGTACGCGACCAGCGCCGAGATGGCGAAGGAGCTCGGCGCGTTCCCGGGCTACGCGAAGAACCGCGCGCACATGCTGCGCGTGATCCGCAACCACCGGCGCGCCGCGTACGACGCGCCCGGCAGCGAGTACGAGGCGCTGACGATCCGCCCGACGGGGATCGACGCGGCCGTCTGCCCGCCCGAGCTGCTCGCGCCCGCCCGCGAGGCGTGGGACCGCGCGCTCGCGCTCGGCGAGGCCCACGGCTATCGCAACGCGCAGGTGAGCGTGATCGCGCCGACGGGGACCATCGGCCTCGTCATGGACTGCGACACGACGGGCATCGAGCCCGACTTCGCGCTCGTGAAGTACAAGAAACTCGCCGGCGGCGGCTACTTCCGCATCATCAACCAGTCGGTGCCGGTGGCGCTGCGCCGCCTCGGCTACGCGGCCGAGCAGATCGAGTCGATCGTCCGGTACGCGACCGGCGCCGCGACGCTCAAGGGCGCGCCGCACGTCAACCACGTGACGCTGCGCACCAAGGGCTTCACGCCGGAGATCCTCGAGAAGATCGAGTCGCTCCTGCCGTCGGCGTTCGACATCTCGTTCGTGCTCAACCGGTTCACCCTGGGCGACACGTTCCTCGAGGAGACGCTGCGGATCCCGCGGCACGTGTTCGAGGCCCCCGGCTTCGACCTGCTGCGCCACCTCGGTTTCGACCGCGACCAGGTCCGGCTCGCCAACGACTACGTTGTCGGCACCATGACGGTCGAGGGCGCGCCGCACCTCGCGCCGGAGCACCTGCCGGTGTTCGACTGCGCGAGCAAGTGCGGCCGGTACGGCAAGCGGTTCATCTCGCCCGAGGGCCACATCCGGCAGATGGCGGCCGCCCAGCCGTTCATCTCCGGCGCCATCAGCAAGACGATCAACATGCCCGCCGAGGCGACGGTGGAGGACGTGGCCGACGCGTACCTCCTCTCGTGGCGCCTCATGATCAAGGCGAACGCGCTGTACCGCGACGGCAGCAAGCTGTCGCAGCCGCTGAACGCGACGTCGGACGACCTCGACGCGGCCGACGCCGTGATCGAGACGGCCAAGACGGACCGTCCGGAGGCCGTGCGGGCCCTCGCCGAGAAGGTCACCGAGAAGGTCGTGTACCGCTACCTCGCCAAGCGCCACCGGCTGCCCCAGCGGCGCGCGGGGTACACGCAGAAGGCGATCGTGGGCGGCCACAAGCTGTACCTGCGCACCGGCGAGTACGCCGACGGCTCGCTCGGCGAGATCTTCGTGGACATGCACAAGGAAGGGGCCGCGTTCCGCAGCCTCATGAACTGCTTCGCCATCGCGATCTCGCTCGGCCTCCAGTACGGGGTGCCGCTCGAGGAGTACGTCGAGGCGTTCGTGTTCACGCGGTTCGAGCCGAGCGGCGTCGTGGACGGCAACGACCGGATCAAGATGTCCACGTCGATCATCGACTACGTGTTCCGCGAGCTCGCGATCACGTACCTCAACAAGACCGAGCTCGCGCAGGTGACCGAGGAGGACCTCGAGCCCGACGCGGTCCGCCAGGACACGATCGACACCGCCGAGTTCGCCGAGGAGGAGGTCGTCTCCGAGCGCACGGTGACGGTGGACCCGGCGGCCCCGACGCCGTCCACGCCCGCCGCGCTGCGGCCCGAGGCGATCCACCCGCACTCGCCGCATATCCACGGCCCGGCGTCGCCGCACGGCACGTCGCACTCGGCGGGGCACCCGGTCGGTCACGCGACGTCGCACGCGGCGGGCCACGGGGTGCCGGCGCACGCGTCGGGTCCGGCCAACGGCGGGGCGCACCCCGTCGCGAACGGGCACGGCAAGCCCGCGACCTCCGAGAAGGGGTTCGCGTTCGCCGAGGGCATCGTGGCGCCGCAGGCGACCCCGATCGCGCTCGAGGTGACGCGGACCGAGACCGTCGTCAACCGGATCGCCATCCACAAGCCGAAGAACTCGGCGCGCGACATGTCGATCCAGCAGGGCTACACCGGCGACCCCTGCCCGTCCTGCCAGCACGCCACGCTGGTGAGGAATGGGTCGTGTCTCAAGTGCATGACGTGCGGCAGCACGTCGGGGTGCTCGTAGAGCGATAGTGCGGGTGCATTGAGCACGTGCGGCAGCAGCAGGGCGACCTGCCGCTGCCGCACGTCATTTTCTGCGCGGGCTGTTCCGCGTCCGCTGACGGTTACGCCCTGAGGCTCTTCGCGAGAGCTCGTTCACTGGGCGTCCCCCTAGCCTCAACGCGGGGACCCGCCCTCGGTCGGGGACTGCTCGCCAGCTCGCAGCCCCCGTCGCGCGGCGATGCCGCGCGAACCCTCGGGAATCGCGGGCCCGCGCGCAGGACCATGTGCGGGTGTCGCATCGCCGAGGAGAAGGCGGTGGCGTGATGCGAGGTTTCCTGGAGGTGCCGATGGGAGTGGGGGCGCGGGGGACGTGGGACCCGGAGAGAGAGGTAGGCTCGCGAGAGGTCGATGCAACCCAGGAGGCCGTCATGTCCGATCCGAAGTCGCCGTGTGCCGCGTTCGTCGCGGAGCTGGAACAGGAAGCCACCGCCACCCGGAAGCTCCTCGAGCGGCTGCCCGCCGACAAGCTCGCGTGGAAACCCCACCCGAAGTCGCAGTCGCTGGGGCAGCTCGCGCTGCACGTGGCGACCACGCCCGGGATCGTCCCCGGCATGATCGCCCACGATCACTTCGACATCGGCGCCGTCGACTTCAGCCCGAAGCAGCCGACGTCCGTCCGCGAGATCCGCGACGCGTTCGAGGGCGCGATGGCCGGCGCCAAGACCACCCTCGCGACGTGGAGCGCGAACGACCTCGCGAAGACGTGGCGCGTCCAGAAGGGCGCCCAGGAGCTCATGGCGATGCCCAAGGCCGCCGCGCTCCGCAACCTCGTGCTCAACCACCACGTGCACCACCGCGGCCAGCTCACCGTCTACCTGCGCCTGCTCGACGTGCCGCTCCCGTCCGTCTACGGGCCCTCGGCCGACGACAACCCGTTCGCGCCGCCGTTGCGCTGACCCCGGCCCCCGACGCGAGGCCCGGCCGCCGGCCGCCGGGCCTCGCGTACCCGACGCCCCGAGTGCCCCCCGACCGCGAACGGGTGTTCCCGCGGTCGCCCGAGGCGCGCACCGGCGTCCCCGCGCGCATCTCGCAACACTCCTGTTGCATCCTTTGGATGCAGTATAGTGCTGCAAGATTGACGATTGACGCAGCAAAGCGCATGGACTAGAAGGGAGAGGTAGGCCGCGAGTGCGACGAACGCGCGGAGGATGCCCGTGTTGATCGACGCCTGGATGATGAAGGCCGCCGGCGGCCCGCTGGCGCGCGAGCGCCGCGAGGACACCGCGGGGCCGGGGCAGGTGATCGTGAAGGTCGCGGGGTGCGGCCTGTGCCACACCGACCTCGGCTTCCTCTACGAAGGCGTGCCCACGCGCCACGCGCTGCCGCTGACGCTCGGCCACGAGATCAGCGGGACGGTCGTCGAGGCCGGCACCGGCGCGGAGCGGTGGCTCGGGAAGGCGGTCGTCGTGCCGGCCGTGATCCCGTGCGGCACGTGCGACGCGTGCACGCGCGGCGCGGGCGGCGTGTGCCCGAAGCAGCTGTTCCCGGGCAACGACGACCACGGCGGCTTCGCGAGCCACGTGAAGGTGCCGGCGCGCGGGCTGTGCGAGGTCCCCGACCTCTCGGACCGCCGGCGCAACGTCGCGGGCGTCGAGCTGGCGGACCTGTCGGTGATCGCGGACGCCGTGTCGACGCCGTACCAGGCCGTCGTGCACGCCGGGCTCGAGAAGGGCGACCTCGCGGTGTTCGTGGGGGCGGGCGGCGTCGGCGGGTTCGGCGCGCAGATCGCGGCCGCGCGCGGCGCCGCCGTCGTCGCCGTCGAGCCGGACGCGGGCCGGCGCGCGAAGATCGCCGCGCGCGGCGCGGACCTCGCGCTCGACCCGTCGGCCCTCGACCCCCGCGCGCTGAAGAACGCGGTGCGGGCCTTCGCCGACGCGCGCAAGATCCCGTCGTGGCGGTGGCGCATCTTCGAGACGTCGGGGAGCGCCGCCGGGCAGACGACCGCGTGGAACCTGCTGTCGCCCGGCGCCTCGCTCGGGATCGTCGGCTTCACGACCGCGAAGGTCGAGGTGCGGCTCTCCAACGTGATGGCGTTCGACGCCACCGTCCGCGGCACGTGGGGCTGCCTCCCGGAGCACTACCCCGCGGTGCTCGACCTGGTCCTCTCCGGCGCGGTGGACGTGCGCTCGTTCGTCGAGCGCCGGCCGCTGTCCGCCGTCAACGGCGCGTTCGAGGACGTCCGCGCCCATCGCACCACCCAGCGCCTCGTGCTCGTCCCGGGCGCCTGACCCCTCGGAGCTCCCCATGGCCTTCAAGGACCACGACCTCGTCCCCGCCGCCACCGCGCCCGGCGTCCTCTACGAGGAGCAGCCGCTGCGCGGCCCCGACGGCGCCGTCGCGCCGGGGCTCCATGTCGTGCGCATCACGCTCGACAACCCGAAGCAGCTCAACTCGTACACCACCGAGATGGTGAAGGGCGTGATCCTCGGCATGCGCCGCGCGAGCAACGACCGCGCGGCCGTCGCCGTCGTGTTCACGGGCTCGGGCACGCGCGCGTTCTGCACCGGCGGCAACACCGCCGAGTACGCGACGTACTACGCCGGCCGGCCGGAGGAGTACCGGCAGTACATGCGGCTGTTCAACGACATGGTCACGGCGATCCTGACCTGCGACAAGCCGGTCATCTGCCGCGTCAACGGCATGCGCATCGCCGGCGGCCAGGAGATCGGCATGGCCTGCGACTTCACGGTCGCGCAGGACCTCGCCCTCTTCGGCCAGGCCGGCCCGCGCCACGGCTCGGCCCCCGACGGCGGCAGCACCGACTTCCTCCCGCTGTTCGTCGGCGCCGAGGCGGCCATGGAGAGCTGCACGCTGTGCAAGACGTGGAGCGCGCACAAGGCGCACCGCCTCGGCCTGCTCACGCGCCTCGTCCCCGCGCTCAAGGTGGACGGTGCGTTCGTCGCGAACCCGATGGTCGAGACGTCGCGCTGGCTCGACGAGCACGGCCGCGTCGTCCACGGCGAGGCGAAGGAGGGGGCCGCGCGCGCCGCCGCGAAGGACCTCCTCGCGCGCGGCACCGTCGACCTCTCCCTGCTCGACCGCGAGGTCGACGCGCTCGCGTGGTCCCTCGCCGGGACGATGCCGGGCTGCCTCTCGAAGACGGTCGAGAGCGTGCGCAAGCACAAGCTCGAGCACTGGAACCGCAACCGCGAGAGCAACCGCGCGTGGCTCGCGCTGAACATGATGACCGAGGGCCGCCTCGGCTTCCGCGCGTTCCACGAGGCCACGGGCGACCGCCGCGAGGTGGACTTCCTCGAGCTGCGCCGCCGGCTCGCGAGCGGCGAGGACTGGGGCGACCCGCTCCTCGAGGCGATGCTCGCCCCCCTGCGCGGCGCGAAGGGCTGACCCGTGGCCCTCCCCGTGACGCAAGGCCCGGTGCGCGTCGAGCCGCTCGAGGGCGGGGCGGTCCTCCGCGTCGTGGTGGGCGGCAGCAAGGGCAACATCATCGACCGCGCCGTGACCGAGGCCCTCGCGGCCGTCGTCGCGGCGGTCCGGGCGGACCCGGCCGTGAAGGCGGTGGTCCTCGAGGGGGACGGGGCGAACTTCTCGTTCGGCGCCAGCGTGCCGGAGCACCTCCCCGACCACGTGGAGGGGATGCTGAAGCGGTTCCACGCGCTGCTCCTCGACCTGGTGGACGCGTCCGTGGTCGTCCTCGCGGCGGTGCGCGGTCGCTGCCTCGGCGGCGGCCTCGAGCTGGTGATGTGCGCCCACCGCGTGTTCGCGCACCCGGGCGCGATGCTCGGCCAGCCCGAGATCGTCCTGGGCGTGATCGCGCCGTTCGCGTCGGCGTTCCTCGCCGAGCGGGTGGGCCGCCCGGTCGCCGAGGACCTGCTCCTCACCGGGCGCGCGATGCCGGCCGACGAGGCGCTGCGCACCGGCCTCGTCGACGAGGTCGCGGACGACCCGTCGGCGGCCGCGCTCGCGTGGGCCCGCGCCCACCTGCTCCCGAAGTCCGCGTCCACGCTCCGGTTCGCCGTGCGCGCCGCGCGGCACGGCCTCGTGGCTCGGCTGCGCGCCGACCTCGGCGCGCTCGAACGGCTCTACCTCGACGACCTGATGGCCACCGCGGACGCGCGCGAGGGGCTCGACGCCTTCCTCGCCAAGCGGCCGCCGGCCTGGAGGGGACGATGACGACCACCGCACCGGAGGGGCTCCTCGAGCGCGCCGAGCGGCTCTACCGCGACTGGCGCCTGGGCGCCGTGCACGAGTGGAAGGCCCGCACCGGCGGCCTCGCGGTCGGGTTCATGCCCGTCTACGCGCCGCGCGAGGTGCTGCACGCCATGGGCGTGCTGCCCGTCGGCCTCATGGGCGCCGGCGACGACCTCGAGATCATCCGCGGCGACGCGTACTACCAGTCGTACATCTGCCACATCCCGCGGAGCACCATGGAGATGGCGCTCAACGGCAGCTTCGACTGCCTCGACGGGATGTTGTTCCCGGCGATCTGCGACGTCATCCGCAACCTGTCGGGCATCTGGAAGATGATGTTCGCGGGGAAGGTCGTCCGGTACCTCGACGTCCCCCAGGACTTCGACCCGGCCATGGGCGGGCGGTTTTGGCGCAAGGAGCTCGAGGGCCTGTGCGACGAGCTCGTCGCGCACGGCGCGAAGCCCCTCGAGCCCGAGGCGCTCCGCCGCTCCCTCGGGGTCTACAACACGCACCGCCGGCTCGTGCAGGGCCTGTACGACCTCCGGCGCGAGCAGCCGTGGAAGGTCCCGACCCACGAGCTCTACCCCGTGCTCCGCGCGGGGCTCGTGATCCCGGTCGAGGAGCACGTCGAGATGCTCCGCGCGTACCGCGCCGCCGTCGAGGCCGACGCGTCGCGCCGGCCCATGGACCTCGCCCGCGTCGTGCTGACGGGCTCGTTCTGCGAGCAGCCGCCCCTCGGGCTCATCAAGAGCCTCGAGCGCGCCGGCTGCTACGTCGTGGACGACGACTTCGTGCAGGTGCACCGCTGGATCCGGCACGACGTGCCCACGACCGGCGACCCGCTCGACGCGCTGGTGAACGCGTTCCTCCACGACTCCATCGAGCACCCGACGCGGTGGGTCGAGAAGGAGCCGAAGGGCGCGGACCTCGTCGAGCGCGTGAAGCGGTCGGGGGCCGGCGGCGTCGTGTTCTGCGCGCCGTCGTTCTGCGACCCCGCGCTCCTCGACCAGCCCATGGCGGTCGCGGCCGTCGAGGCCGCGGGCATCCCGTGGACCGCCTTCAAGTACGCCGAGAACACGGGCCAGTTCCAGGTGATCCGGGAACAGGCCGGGACGTTCGCCGACTCGATCCAGCTCTGGAGCGCCGTGTCATGACCACCGCCGCCGCCGCCCGCAAGGACGCCAGCCAGGACCGCCAGAAGCGGATGATCGCCGACCACTTCGCGCGGCTCGCGCGCGCGCCCGAGACCGGCGAGAAGAACTGCTACACCTACGTGCCGGGCAACCTGACGGAGCTGCTGCGCTCCTTCGACCTGCTCCCGGTGCTGCCGGAGATCAACGCGCTGCAGTCCGGCATGCGCGGCAAGACGCGCGACTACATCGCGGTGGCGGAGAAGTCCGGCCACTCCGAGGACGTCTGCGCGTACGTCAAGAGCGACATCGGGATGCAGGAGATGGGCAACGTCGGGCCCACGGGCGAGCGCCTGCCCGACCCGGACGTGCTGCTCCTGTCGTACACGGGCTGCTTCACGTTCCTCAAGTGGTTCGAGCTGCTCCGCGAGAAGTACAAGTGCCCGACGGCGATGCTGCACGTGCCCTACCAGGGCGAGGGCGAGATCACGCCGTCGATGCGGAAGTACGTGGTCGACCAGCTGCGGGACAAGGTGATCCCGGTCCTCGAGCAGGTCAGCGGCCGCAAGTACGACGAGGACCGGCTGCGCGAGAACCTCGCGCGCTCCGCGAAGGCGGAGGACGACCTCGTCGCGGTGCTGCAGTCGGCCAAGCACACGCCGTCGCCCATCGACGCGTGGTTCGGCGGCGTGTACTACATCGGCCCGATCTTCACGTCGTTCCGCGGCACGCAGGACGCGATCGACTACTACCGCGAGCTGCGCGCCGAGGTGGAGGAGCGGATCGCGGAGGGCAAGGGCCCGGTCTCGCCCGAGGGCGACGTCACCGAGCGCTACCGCGTCGTCGTCGAGGGGCCGCCGTCGTGGACCCACTTCCGCGAGCTGTGGAAGATGTTCGCCGACGAGGGGGCCGTCGCCGTCGCGTCCACCTACACGAAGGTGGGGGGCGTGTACGACCTCGGGTTCCGGCACGACCCGTCGCGCCCGCTCGAGACGTTGGCCGACTATTGCATGGGCTGCTACACGAACCTGAACCTGCCGTCGCGCGTGGACATGATCGCGAAGTACGTGCAGGAGTACGCCGCCGACGGCTTCCTCATCAACAGCGTGAAGTCGTGCAAGTCGTTCAGCGCCGGCCAGCT